>CAZCXQ010000184.1:0-4337 GCA_964502655.1 uncultured Sphingorhabdus sp. | reverse complement strand
CCAATGTATATGCGGACCAGATCGAATGGATGTGCAAACATATCAGCGCGCGTGATGCCGTCGTCATCAGCCTGCATCCCCATAACGACCGGGGTAGTGGCATCGCTGCGGCGGAACTTGGCCTGTTGGCGGGCGGCGACCGGATTGAAGGTTGCTTGTTCGGCAATGGGGAACGCACGGGCAATGTCGACCTCGTTACGCTGGCGCTGAACATGTATACGCAAGGGCTGAACCCCGGTCTTGATTTCAGCGACATCGATGAAGTCATCCAGACCGTGGAATATTGCAATCAACTGCCGGTCCATCCGCGTCACCCCTATGCCGGCGAATTGGTGTTCACGGCCTTTTCCGGATCGCACCAAGACGCCATTAAGAAAGGTTTTGCCGCGCATGAACGGCAAAATGACGAAATCTGGCGGGTTCCTTATCTGCCGATTGATCCCGCGGATCTGGGGCGCTCATATGAAGCCGTCATCCGCGTAAATTCGCAAAGCGGCAAGGGCGGTGTCGCCTGGGTTATCGAGCAGGACCATGGTCTCAAACTACCGAAGCGTATGCAGGCTAATTTTTCCACGACGGTGCAGGAACTGTCGGACGCGACGGGCCGTGAACTGACCAGCGCCGATATCTGGGAAGCCTTTGAAAAACGCTATCATCTGAAAGGAGAAGGGCGCTTCCGCCTAATCGACTTCCGCGAAAGCCAAAGCCAGCGTCAACTGGATGAGCGCATCTTCGCAGGCAACATCCGCATCGATGGTGTCGAACAAAGCGTGAGCGGTCGCGGCAATGGACTTATCTCAAGCCTTGCCAATGCCCTTGAGGAGGCTCTTGGAGGGCCACTGGACATCATTGACTATAGCGAGCACGCAATCGGCCACGGCACCGACGCACGCGCTGCTGCATATGTTGAGTGCCGCGTGGGCGATGGACCGATTTTGTTTGGTGTCGGCATCAGCAGGGATGTCGCAACCGCGTCCGTTCGGGCGATTTTGAGCGCGGCTAACAGCGCGTAAGTAGATCTAAAGGCGGGCGTGGATGAAAAATCACGCCCGCCTAACCTTACGTAATGGCTCGTTCCGTGCCAGCCATTTGACAGCCGCAATGTGCAGGCGCTAACCCTCACTTAAATGGTCATTTAACAAGGGATTCGGCGCATGGCACTTCCGGCAATTTTCGACAATCTTCGTCTTCCGGTGATTGGATCGCCGCTTTTTATCGTTTCCGGCCCAGAGCTGGTGATTGCACAATGCAAGGCCGGTATTGTCGGCTCATTCCCCGCGCTCAATGCGCGTCCGGCCAGCCAACTGGACGAATGGTTGCACCAGATCACTGAAGAACTCGCAGCGCATAACCGCGACAATCCGACGCGCCCTGCCGCGCCTTATGCGGTGAACCAGATCGTGCATAAATCAAACAACCGGTTGCAGGAAGATTTGGCGACCTGCGCGAAATGGCAGGTTCCGATCACGATCACGTCGCTTGGCGCGCAGGAAGAACTGAACCAAGCCGTGCACAGCTGGGGCGGCATTGCCTTTCATGACGTTATCAACGACCGTTTCGCGCATAAGGCAATTGAGAAGGGCGCAGATGGCCTTATTCCCGTCGCTGCAGGCGCTGGCGGCCACGCTGGGGTGACTTCACCATTCGCATTGATGCGCGAAATTCGTGAGTGGTTTGATGGCCCAGTGGCCTTGTCGGGATCGATTGCGCACGGTGCGTCCGTTTTGGCCGCGCAAGCCATGGGTGCAGACTTTGGCTATATCGGCAGTGCGTTCATCGCGACGAAGGAAGCCAATGCTGTTGACGGCTACAAAGATAACATCGTTGAAGCAAACGCAGCGGACATTGTTTATTCCGACCTGTTTACCGGCGTCAGCGGCAATTATCTGCGCCAGTCGATCGAGCGCGCAGGGATGGACCCCAACAATCTGCCAAAGGGCGATATTTCCACGATGAACTTTGGTTCGGGCGGCAATAGCGAAGCCAAGGCTTGGAAGGATATCTGGGGTTCAGGCCAGGGTATCGGCGCGATCAAGGAAGTGCAAACTGTGGCACAATTTGTGGATCAGTTGGAGGCCGAGTATCGCGCAGCCAAGGTTGCTTTGGATGCGGCTTTCCGGGGCTAATTATATCCCCGGCATGGCCTAGCCAGCAAGATATGCACATGACGCCGCAAAGGCACAAGGCGAGGAAAGAATATCCCGTTTGTGCATTTGCGGCGTTTTATTTTTGATCGTTAGTTGGCCTTTTCAAAGGCGACGCTAATGTCGAGCTTTACCTCGTCCGATACGAACGGAACGCCGTAACTTACGCCAAATTCGCTGCGCTTGATGGTCGTTGTGGCATGAAAGCCGACGGTTGGTTTCTTGTTGAACGGGTTGTTGCCAGCACCTGAAAAGGTCGTGTCGAGCACGACCGGCTTGGTAATGCCGTTCAGCGTCAGGTTACCCGTGATTTTGGCTGTCGTGCCCGTGGCGGCCACGCTGGTGGATACAAATTTTGCGTCCGCAGGCGCTGGACCGAAAAAGTCCGCTTTGCCGCCATCTTTGCCAGCACGAAGCAAATGGCCCGTGAGACCCGCGCTCGCGGTTGTGACTTTGCCTATAGGAATAGTGATATCGACCGTTGATGCATTTGGCTTTGCAGGGTCCAGAACCAATGTCCCCGTCGCATCGCCGAAGATGCCAAAATAGTCGTTGAAACCGAAATGGCTAACCCGCCAACCGATCAGCGTGTGTCCGGGGTCAGTGTTGTACGTTCCGGCGGTCACGCGCGTGACATCCACCGCGCCGGGGGTTTGTGGTGCGCTCTGGGCGATAAGGGGGACGGCCGCGAAGAGGGGAAGGGCACATAAAAGCTTGCGCATAAAATTGCTCCAGACATGAAAAAGGGGAGGCACCAGTGTCGATGCCTCCCCTTAAACTGTCAAGATGCCAAGAAGATTAGTTTTTGGCTTGATCGACCAGCTTATTCTTGGCGATCCAAGGCATCATGGCGCGCAGTTTTGCGCCAGTTGCTTCGATTGGATGCGCGGCAGCAGCCTTGCGTGCGGCCTTAAGTTCAGGTTGTCCCGCACGGTTGTCCAGAACGAAATTCTTTACAAAACGGCCGGATTGAATGTCCGCAAGAACGCGCTTCATTTCCGCTTTGGTTTCGTCGGTAATGATGCGCGGGCCAGTCGTGATGTCGCCATATTCTGCGGTGTTGGAGATGGAATAGCGCATGTTGGCGATGCCGCCTTCATATAGCAAGTCAACGATGAGCTTGGTTTCGTGCAAGCATTCGAAATACGCCATTTCAGGGGCATAGCCCGCCTCGGTGAGCGTTTCGAAGCCGGCTTGGATAAGGTGCGTGATACCACCGCAAAGGACGGCCTGTTCACCGAACAGATCGGTTTCGCACTCTTCGCGGAAGTTGGTTTCGATGATACCGCTGCGTCCGCCGCCAACGCCGCTTGCATAGGCAAGCGCGATGTCATGGGCATTGCCCGACGCATTTTGAGCAACCGCGATAAGGCAAGGCACACCGCCGCCTTTTTGATATTCGCTGCGCACGGTATGGCCGGGGCCCTTTGGCGCGATCATGATGACATCAATGTCTGCGCGTGGTTCGATAAGGCCGAAATGGACGTTAAGGCCATGGGCAAAGGCAAGCGCCGCGCCGGGCTTCATATTTGCATGCAGGTCATCGGCGTAAATGGCGGCCTGATGCTCGTCTGGCGCAAGCACCATCAAAATATCGGCCCACGCTGCTGCATCGGCATTTGCCAATACCTTGAAGCCAGCGGCTTCGGCCTTTTTCGCGGTGGCCGATCCAGCACGCAACGCAATGGCTACGTCCGCAACGCCGCTGTCGCGCAGATTCTGTGCATGTGCATGGCCTTGGCTACCATAACCAACAATCGCGACTTTCTTGTCCTTGATCAGGCCCAGATCGCAATCTGCGTCGTAAAATACTTTCATGTTTTAGTCCTTCTGCTTTGCCGTCACCCGGAATGTGTTTCAGGGTCTTACTTTCAACGGCGTAATATTATGACGATGAAATTTAGCTGCCTTCGGCTCCGCGCATCAGGCCGACAATTCCGGTTCTGCCGACTTCAACCAGGCCGACTTCGCGCATCAACGCGACGAACGTGTCGATCTTGTCCGGGCCGCCGGTTATCTCAAAAATGAAGCTGTTGACAGTCGCATCGATCACGCGGGCGCGATAAATATCGGCCAGGCGCATTGCCTCAACCCGTTGGTCGCCGGTACCGCGCACCTTAACCAACGCAAGCTCTCGCTCGACATGGGGGCCAGCTTCGGTCAGGTCCGTGACCTTGTGCACCGGGATCAGGC
>CAZCXQ010000183.1:0-4422 GCA_964502655.1 uncultured Sphingorhabdus sp. | reverse complement strand
GTGTTATACCGGCGACTATCCCACCACCCTCACCGACCATGAGGAGCATGAATCGGGTGACCTCATGATGCTGGGCGAACGGAAGTCTGCATAAATCATGACGAAGCTATTTGAAGGCAAAGTAGCGCTGGTAACCGGCGCAAGCCGCGGGATTGGAGCGGCAACGGCGAAAGCGCTCGCGGCGCAAGGTGCACATGTCATCATTACAGCGCGCACCGCGAAAGACTTAGAAGCCGTTGAAGACGCGATATTCAACGCAGGTGGCAATGCGACAATTGCCCCCTTGGACCTTACCGACGGCGACAGCATTGCACGGCTCGCCACAGCAGTGACCGAGCGTTGGGGTAAGCTCGATATCTTGGTATTGAATGCTGCAATGCTCGGCACGCTCGCGCCCGTTCCAGCCATTGATGGCGCAGAATTTGCGCGTTTGTTCACGCTAAACGTAACTGCGCAGCAGGTGCTGATCGCGTCATTCGATGCGTTGTTGCGCAAATCGGATGCAGGCCGCCTCGTCGCGCTGACATCCTCGGTTGGTGCGACGCCACGCGCATTCTGGGGCGCTTATGGCGCATCAAAGGCCGCGCTCGAAACGCTGGTCGCCAGCTATGGCGAGGAAGTGAAGAACCTGTCCGCTGTGCGCACTGCAATCGTGGATCCGGGTCGTACGCGCACCCAAATGCGCGCAAAGGCCTATCCGGGCGAAGACCCGGCGACGGTGAAGGAACCATCGGTTGTGGCCGATGCAATCGTCGCGATGCTGACGACCGAGTTTGAGACCGGGCACAGGCTGATCGTCGAGGGCTAACCCTTTAATATTACCGAAGTCCTGAGCAGCAGTCGCATCGCGACTGCGTCTGTCGAAGGACGCCCCTCAGTAAACAGCTATGCTAGGCCGAGAAGCGCCCTTCGACTTTTCGCCAGCGCTGCGCGCTGACTGCTCAGGGCTACGGTTTACCCTTTCACCACCTCATGCGCCTTTAACGCACGCTCACGCGCGGCTTTGTGGCCAATGATTTTGCGCGGATAGCTTTTTGGCCGTGCGCCATATTCATCGGGGTCATGAATATACGGGTCATGCAGGCCAGCAAGCTCTGGCACCCATTCGCGGATGTAACGTGCGGCGTCGAATTTCTCTGACTGCGACAATGGCGCCATGATGCGCACGAACATGTTGCTGTCTACGCCCGTCCCCGCAGTCCATTGCCAATTGACGCTGTTGCTTCCGTAATCGGCATCGACCAGCGTATCCCAGAACCATTTTTCGCCCTCACGCCAGTCAATCAGCAGATGTTTGACCAGGAACGACGCCGCAATCATCCGCACGCGGTTGTGCATCCATCCAGTCGCCCATAATTGCCGCATCCCGGCATCGACGATTGGGTAACCCGTCCGACCCTTGGTCCATGCCACGAAATCAGCCCTTACCGCTGGATCGGATAGATCGCGCCACGGCAGCTTGTCGAATGCATCGCGGGCATTTTTCCCGCCATATTCGGGCATCTGAACGATCACATTCTGTGCATAGTCCCGCCACACCAGTTCCTTAAGGAACACGTCAACAGACCCGCCCGCATGCATGGTCGCGTGCCAGCACGCCGCAGGTGAAATCTCGCCAAAGTGGAGATGCGGTGACAGGAATGATGAACCCGCAACCGATGGCAGATTGCGTTTCTCGTCATAATATTTGGCCTTGTCGGCAAAATCCTCAAGCCGTTCGCGCGCGCCAGCCTCACCCGGGGTCCACATATCGGCCATAGCGCCGGACCAATCGGGCTGGGTAGGCAACAGGGCCCAATCATCGATATTGTCGGTCTCTGGCCATGTCTGGGGCGCAGCGACGTGCGCGGGTGCTGCCAGCGGGGCCGGCGGCGGCATATGCTGCCAAAGCGCGCGCATGAACGGCGTGTAGATCTTGTACTGCCCGCCGCTTCCGGTTGTGACGCGGCCTGCGGGCAACAGATAGTTGCCGTCGTGGCAGACAAATGCACAACCCGTGCTTAGTCCGCTTGCGACGGCCTTTTCCGCATTCCGCCACCACGGTTCGTAATGCCGCATGCAATGAATGGCCGACGCGCCGGTCTCTTCAGCGAGCGCGCGCAAAACGTCGTCGGATTTCCCCGCGCGCAGGATCAATCGCGAACCCAATGCCCGCAAATCTGCGTCGAGCGCCGTCAAGCTATGGTGCAACCACCAGCGCGACGCCGCGCCCATCTTGCGATGCTTCGGCGTGTCGTCATCAAGGATGTAGACGGGGATAACCGGCGCGCCACTTGCCACTGCGGCTGCAATCGCAGCTTGGTCCGCAAGACGCAGGTCACGGCGCAGCCAAACGATAACCGGGGCCGTCATTTGCTTTCAACTCCAATGGGAAAGAACATACTGAATCGGTCGCCCACCAGAGGGTCAGAAAAGCGCTGGTCGGAAACCTTCAACGTCTTTTCTGCACCGTCGCCGACAATCTCGGCCACCGGCATGCGTGACCAAAATAACAGGGGCGTACCGCGGACAATATGTGCCTCAAAAGCTTCGGCGTCTTCGCGTCCCATATAATGGGCGCGCACAACGTCATCGATGCGCGCGCCATTTAACGGCGTGTACGTGCCCTGCCCATAATATCTGTCGTCGCGCCAAAGCATCTCACGTTTCCAAAATTGCACTGGTACAGGATTTGCAACAACCAGAGTCGGCACTATCTTATGCTGCTTCTGAACGGCTTGGGCGGTCAATTGCTCCGCCCTGCCCGTGATGAGCCCATTGGCCAAGAGATACGCGCAAATGGCGACAAAACTAGCCAACGCCGGTGTACGCCAGTTTGCGCCCCCCTTACGTTCGCGGCGAAGCGAAACCCAAACGCCGCATATCAGCGCAGCCCACAGCCAGATGTCGATGATGAACAGCGTATCGCCATAAAACCATTGGCTCGAAAATGGTTCAAGCAAACGGATCCCGTAACTGTTGAACCAGTCGAAAAGCGGGTGGCTCAAGCATCCAACATAAGCCAGCGCCAACAACCAGCCTTTATGTACCGGCAACCTTTTCTCTGGCCGCTTTCCGCGTCTTTCTTGCCAGCGATCAAACCAAAGCATCGCGCCCCATAAAAGCAACGGCAACACCAGCATTGCGATTGGGCCATGCGTCAGGCCGCGCCGGATCGCCAAATGCTGCTGCCCGCCCAGCAATGTCGCCACGGCGTCAATATCGGGGATGTTCGCAGCAATAATCAGCGTGGGCATGGCAAGGCCAGTCCGCCGCTTCAACCCCATCTGCCCGATGAGCGCGCCAACAAGGCTATGTGTGAGATTATCCATGCGGGTTAGCTGGCGTAGCCAAACCGAAATGGCAATACGGCGTTATCGCCATAAACTATTTTGTTCACGCAGAGGCGCAGGGGTCGCAGAGCAGAAATTTGAAATCTCTGAGGACTCTGCGCCTCTGCGTGAAAATCAATTAAGTCTCGGGATGGCCTTCAGCTACGGTCCAGGTTTGTCCCTTTGCCAGCAGCTTGCCGAGATCAGGTGATTTACCTGCACTGGCCGACTCGTTTTGCGCGATGACGGCGTCGTTAAAGGTCGGGCGTGGGTCGTCGTACAGGACGCCTAGTGCCATGGGGAATTCGCCGAATGGCATTTCCACAAGCATGTGCGCGAGCGAACGGTTGGTCACGTCATGGACGATAACGCCCGCACTCTGCCAATCGCCATCAACGACATCGACAACCTTCAGCGTCAGAGCAACATTGTCGAGCGCGATGCCTTTTGTGCCGCCGGACTTTTCGCTGCCGAACAACATCGGCTCACCATTACGCAGCCACAATTGATGGCCGTCGGCACCCTTTGGCGCAGCGAAGTCTTCAAACACGTCCTTGTTATACACAATGCAGTTCTGGAAGATTTCGATGAACGCCGCACCGCGATGGGCGTGCGCCGCCTTCAGCACGTCAGGCAGATTCTTTGAAACGTCAAAACCACGCGCAACAAACCGAGCGCCTGAACCGAGTGCGAAAGCGCATGGCGTTGCTGGACGGTCAACCGAACCATAAGGCGTCGACGGGCTGTTGGTGCCGACGCGGGACGTTGGCGAATATTGGCCCTTGGTCAGGCCGTAAATTTCATTGTTGAACAGCATGATCTGGCAATCCAGATTGCGGCGCAGCAAATGCATCGTGTGGTTGCCACCAATCGACAGCGCATCACCATCGCCCGTGATAATCCACACATCAAGATCGGGATTGGCCAGCTTTACACCCGTCGCCACCGCAGGCGCGCGGCCGTGGATAGTGTGGAAGCCATAGGTTTCCATATAATATGGGAAGCGCGAAGAACAGCCGATGCCGCTGATGAAGACGGTGTTTTCAGGCGTGCCGCCGATTTCAGGCATGGTGCGCTGCACCGCCTTCATAATCGCATAATCACCACAACC
>CAZCXQ010000182.1:0-4431 GCA_964502655.1 uncultured Sphingorhabdus sp. | reverse complement strand
AAGGCAAGGCCAGCCACGAGCATGCCGGTAATCGCCCCTGCGCGGAATGCCATGGTCAGACCGGCCTGAAGCCCGGTCTGCGCCGCAGCCGCCGTGCGGACGTTTGCACGGACCGAGATGTTCATCCCGATATAGCCCGCAACGCCCGAAAGCACCGCACCGAGGACGAAGCCAACGGTTGGAATGACGCCAAGGAAAACCGCCACAAGCACCGCAACAGCAACGCCGACGATAGCGATGGTCCGGTATTGACGGCCAAGATAGGCTTTTGCGCCTTCCTGAATAGCCGCGGCGATTTCCTGCATTTTTTCATTGCCAGCCGAGGCGCTCAGCACCTGGCGGCTGGTTACAAAACCGTACACGACGGCAAGCAACCCGCATATTATTGCAATAATTGTCAGAGACATGAAATTATCTCTCCCCTCCTGTTTATAAAAACAACTCCTGTTGCCATTCTCCTCCCGAGAACTGCAAGCTGTAGGGGTATAAGGCGGCATCGTCAGACATGGCAACCCTTAAACGCCGCCATTTCCGCCGCTTCACTCAATGGTGTTGATAACCCAGCGTAGGCGGCAATTTCACCAGTTCATCGCCGTTGCATATTGTGAGGCCCCCGCCCGCAATCACACGTCCCACCGCGGTTGCGTCGACATTTATGCGGGCGTCCGCGGGCGCGCAAAACAAAAGCTCATAATCATCGCCCCAGCTTGCCGCCTGCACCCGGCTTTCCAGGCTGTCCGTGCGATAGCTGACATAAGCGGGCGACAATGGAATGCACGCGAGGTCGATTTCGATGCCGATCCTGCTGGCGGTCGCCATGCGCTCGGCATCAATCAAAAGTCCGTCGGATATGTCCATCATCGCGTGGACAAATGGCGCAAGCTTCTGTCCTTCGGCCAAGCGCGCCTGTGGCCGGTTGAATGCGTCGGCAAGCGCGCCAACCTCATCAAAGCCAGCATCGATCAGCTCAAACCCGGCCAGTGCGTCACCCAAGGTTCCGGTGACATACAGTATGTCGCCTAGCTGCGCGCCCGCGCGTGAGGGCACGGGGCGATTTGTCGCAATACCAAGCGCGGTTAGCCCAAGCGCGCGCTTGTCTCCACGGTTGGAAACGGTATCTCCACCAAGCAAGGCAACGCCATAATGGCCCAGCACCTTTTCCAGACCGGCGGCAAACGCCCTGTCCCAATCATCATCACCAAGCATGAAGCCAAGCAGCACGCCAATGGGCGAAGCCCCCTTCGCCGCGAGGTCGGACAGGTTCGAGGCGACCAGTTTCCACGCGACATCGGCGGGATTTGCATTGGATCTGAAATGCACATCTTCGGCCATCATGTCGTGCGTGATGATCAGGCAGCTGTCGTCCATTTCAACGACCGCAGCGTCATCCAGAAGCCCGCGCGCCGCAGGGTCTTTCGCGAAACCACGCAATATATTGATGAAGGCGGATTCGGTGGTCATAAATATTCCAGTTCGTCATCCCGAACATGTTTCGGGATAACAAGCAACCGCAGCATGTGGTCCTGAAACAAGTTCAGGACGACGATGATAGACCTATGCCCGAACATCTTTCGCCACGGCGTCCAGCAAACCATTGACGAACTTCGCATCTTTCTTGTCGAAAAAGGCGTGTGCGACGTCGAGATATTCGTCGATCACCGTCGCGGTCGGGACATCAGGGCGGGCGATCAATTCATAGGTGCCGCAACGCAGAAGCTGGAGCATGGTCTTGTCCAGACGCCCCATCTTCCATTGTTCGCCAAGCTTGGCATCAACGAGCAGGTCAATTTCTTCGCGGCGGGCATCAACGCCGGAAACAACGTCGTCGAAAAAGTCGGCGTCGGCATCGGCATATTGTGCGTCTTCGATTTCCTGCCCCAAACGATGGGCATGGAATTCATTCAAAAGGCGCGCAATGCCGATATTTTCCATATCCATCTGGTACAGCGCCTGCACCGACGCGAGACGCGCTGCCGAACGGGATTTTGATTTCGCACTTGCGTTATTGGCACTCATAATCTTTTCCTGACACTCGCCGCATGGGCGGGTAAACCTTCGGCATCGGCAAGCGTTGCCGCTGCGGGGCCTATAGCATTGATGGCGGCTTTATCGAGCGCGATAAAACTGGTGCGCTTCATGAAATCGAGAACCGAGAGGCCCGACGCAAATCGCGCGCGGCGTCCCGTTGGCAACACATGGTTGGGCCCGGCAACATAATCGCCAATGGCCTCTGGCGTCATACGGCCTAAGAAAACCGAACCTGCGTGCCGCACCAGATCGAAAAGCCGTTCGGCGCGGTCATCATCCACCGCAAGCTCCAAATGCTCACCCGCCAAGCGGTTGACCAGTGGCATCGCGCCTTCCAGATCGTCGACGAGAATTATCGCACCAAAATCATCCCAGCTCTGCCGCGCGACGGCGCCGGTTGCGAGCGTTGCAATCTGGGCATCAACGGCTTTTGCGACACTGTCGGCAAAACCGGCGTCGTCAGTGAACAAAATCGACTGGCTGGTCGGATCATGCTCCGCTTGGCTCAACAGGTCTGCGGCAATCCATTCAGGATCGTTCTGCGCATCTGCCACCACCAATATTTCGGATGGGCCAGCAACCATATCAATGCCGACGACACCATATAGCTGCCGCTTGGCTTCGGCGACCCAGGCATTTCCGGGGCCGGTAATGACATCAACGGCGCGAATACGCTCCGTACCATAAGCGAGCGCCGCAATTGCCTGCGCGCCGCCGACGCGCCAGATTTCATCGACACCGGCCAGATAGGCCGCCGCCATAACCGTTTGGTTTATCTCGCCGCCGGGCGTTGGCGTGACCATGACAATGCGCTCTACCCCTGCAACCTTCGCAGGGATCGCATTCATCAGCACCGACGATGGATAGGCGGCACGGCCACCGGGGACATAGACACCCGCCGCATCGACCGCTGACCAACGCGCGCCCAAACGCACATTGTCGGCATCGCGATAGTCCCGGTTTTCGGGCAATTGCGCCTTGTGATAGGCCTCTATCCGCTTGGCCGCGAGCGTCAGCGCATCGCGCAAATCCGGCGCGAGGGCCTCATAGGCCGCCTTGCACTCGGCGGCATCAATTTGCCAACCCGCCGCACTCAGGTCGAAGCCGTCAAAACGCTGGGTCATTTCGGCTAAAGTCACATCGCCGCGCGCACGGACATCGCGGATGGTTTGCGTGACGACGCTGGAGACATCGGCATCCGCCTCACGCCGGCCATTTACCAGCGCATCAAATGCGTCAGCAAAGCCCGCGTCAGATGCGTTAAGCCGCTGCACGTGCGCCCGACAATTCGCGGAACGCCTGCACCAACGCAGGAATAGTGCCGCTCATCATTTTAAAGGCCGCGCGATTAACGATCAGCCGCGCCGAAACCTGCGAGATAATTGCCGTTTCGACCAAGCCGTTTTCTGCGAGCGTCTTGCCCGACGACACGAGATCGACAATGCGTCCCGAAAGGCCAAGCGACGGCGCCAACTCCATCGCGCCGTTCAGCTTGACGCATTCCGCCTGAATGCCGCGCGCATGATAATAGCGCGCCGTAGTCGCCGGATATTTGGTTGCGACGCGGATATGCCCAGCCTGAACATCATCAACCGCGTCCCGCGGCATCGCGACCGAAATGCGGCAGCGGCCAATGCCGAGGTCAACGGGCGCGTAAAGCTCCGAATAATCAAATTCATCGATCACGTCGGACCCGACAATACCAATATGTGCCGCGCCATGGGCTACAAAGGTCGCAACATCAAAAGCGCGCACGCGAATGATGCTGATCGCGGGATTGTTGGTCGCAAAAAGCAACGCGCGGCTGCTCTCGTCAAAGAACGCAGGCTCAGGCTCGATACCTGCCGCTTGCATAAGCGGCAAAGCCTCGTCGAGAATCCGTCCCTTGGGGATTGCAAAGATGATGCGTTCAGTCACAATGGCCGGGCTTTAGGGGCCGCGCGCAGAAAGGGCAATATGGCAGAAACCATGAAGTCGCACGATTTTGGCAAGGGTGTTATGGATGACAGCCGTATTGCCGAAGGTATTAAGGTGCAGGCCGAACACTGCCGACGCAATGGTGCGCCTATCACCGCCCGCATAGTAGAGGCGCAATTGGCGCTGATGCATGGCAACAATATGTGCGGCCAGCGCATTGCCCATTGGCCCGGCCTTCCGCTTGAAGATGCCATGCCCTTGCGGCTCGCTGGCGGGTTTCACCATTTGCACCTCACCGGCGCGGACGAACGCCTAGCGCCTATCTATGAGGGCGAAATTAGCGCGCAAGCCGATGTCGACGCCGTGTTGACTGCCGTAACCGCTGACCATGATGCCCGTTTACTGCCATGGCTTGATGGTCCGCCACAGACCAACGAAGCGGGACGCTCCGCCAGCTTCATGGCTGCGTTGCTCTGGCTATCGCCA
>CAZCXQ010000181.1:0-4470 GCA_964502655.1 uncultured Sphingorhabdus sp. | reverse complement strand
ACCCGGCCCAAAGACTGTTTCGTGATCGCAAGGATTTTGAGCAATTCGCTAATCGTCAGGTCGGGTTGGCGGGCGATAAAATACAGCGCGCGATGGTGCGCTCGGCCAAGGCCATGCTCCGCCAATCCGTCATCTATAGCGCGCGTGAGCCGCGTATAACCGAAAAACAAAAGCTCAACGCCGCGCCGCACCTCATGCTCGCGCAGAAACAAGGGTGACGCCGTCGGCGCAGCAGATACAGAAGATGGGGCAGCCATATTGACGTATCTAAGCCCAGCCCATAGGACGAAGCAAGACCCTAACTGACGAGAGCATCTATGACGTCCGGCGCATTTCCATTTGAGGCCAATCCAAATCCCGTTGACGCGGCAGAACGGGCTGCGCGGCTTGTCGATCCCGGCTTTGGTCGTGTGTTCACCGATCATATGGTCACCATCCGCTATTCGGACGCCAAAGGCTGGCATGATGCGAAAGTCGGCCCCCGCGCGCCGCTCACACTCGATCCAGCGACCGCTGTGCTGCATTATGCGCAGGAAATATTTGAAGGTTTAAAGGCCTATCGCCTTGCCGACGGGTCGATGGCGCTGTTTCGCCCCGAACAAAATGCGCGCCGTTTCCAGCGCTCGGCCAAGCGCCTTGCGATGCCCGAACTGCCTGAAGAGATGTTCCTGCAGGCGTGCCGCCAACTGGTTCAGGTCGACAAGGACTGGTTTCCGCCCATCGATGGTGGGTCGATTTATTTGCGCCCCTTCATGATCGCCAGCGAAGTGTTTTTGGGCGTGAAGCCATCGGCAGAATATCTGTTCATGGTCATCGCGTCATCGGCCGGGAATTATTTTAAAAGCGGCGCGCCGGCCATTTCGATTTGGGTATCCGAACACTATACCCGTGCCGCACGCGGCGGAACGGGCGCGGCAAAATGCGGCGGTAATTATGCCGCCAGCCTTGTCGCCCAATCCGAAGCCATTCGTCAGGGTTGTGACCAAGTCGTGTTCCTCGACGCCGCCGAACATCGCTGGGTCGAAGAATTGGGCGGCATGAACCTGTTTTTCCTGTTCGACGACGGTTCATTGCTGACACCGCCTACCGACGGCACGATTTTGGAAGGTATCACCCGTGATTCGGTTCTGACGCTTGCCCGCGCGCAAGGTTTGAACGTCCGTGAGGAGCGTTATGCGATGGACCAATGGCGCGCCGATGCCGAATCTGGACGGCTCGTTGAAGTCTTTGCCTGTGGCACTGCGGCGGTCGTGACCCCTGTTGGCACGGTGAAATCCACCCAAGGCGCCTTCACCATTGGCGCGGGCGGCGCGGGGCAAATGACCCAGATAATCCGCACAAAACTTGTGGATATCCAACGCGGAGTGGCAGCAGACCCCCATGGTTGGGTGCAACGCATCGATTAAGCTGTTGCGCTACGAGATTCGCACGATATAAGCCGCGCACATTGGCCAGTTTGCTGGCCTGCTGGGGCGTCGCCAAGCGGTAAGGCAGCGGCTTTTGATGCCGCCATTCGCAGGTTCGATCCCTGCCGCCCCAGCCACTATCTGCAATCTGCGCAAACTGCGCGCCGCACCCCCAAATGTAAAACATTGTAAATGTTTTGGGCCGATGTATGGTAACGCAATGTTTATCGGCGTATTTATCTCTTAGCGCCGATATTCGGCTGTTTGCTGAGGGGCGGACCAAAATATGCGGGTAGTAATTGCGGACGATGAGCCGGAAGTGGTTCATCATCTGACGGCAATCGTCGAAGAACTTGGCCACGCTGCGGTTGGATATACCGATGGGAACGCCCTTATGCGAACCTTGATCCGCGACACATTTGATTTGCTGATGCTCGACTGGAACATGCCCGGCAAAGATGGTCTCGAGATTCTGAAATGGATGCAAGAAACGCTGCCTGAGCGGCCGCCGGTCATGATGATCACCAACCGGTCTGCGAAAAAAGACATTACCGAGGCGCTCTATGCCGGAGCCACTGATTATATCAGTAAGCCGGAAGACCGCGCGGTTATCGCCGCCCGCATCAGTGCGATATTACGCTGTGGCGCGGTTGGTGGCGCGTTTGATACCGAAGCGACATATGGCAAATATCGTCTAAATCGGATTGAACAGACGGTCATGGTGAATGGGAAGATCATTACACTCACGGCGAAAGAGTTTGAGTTGGCCGACTTTTTCTTCCGTAATGTCAACCGCACATTGTCCCGCAATTATCTTATGGAGACGATCTGGCGGACGACCGCAGCCTTGGCCACGCGTACGTTGGACATGCATATCTCGCGCGTGCGTGCAAAGCTGAACCTGCAACCTGAAAACGGTTTTCGCATTTCAACGGTCTTCGGGTACGGCTACCGCTTAGAAACGATCGCCAAGACGCGTTAGTTTTGCGCGAACATCTAGCGCACAGCCAGATATACCAAACCGCAGTCGCTTACGGATGCTTATGCGGCTTTCTTCGCGCGCTCGGTCATTTCCTGATTAAGCATTTCTGCCAACAGGAATGCGAGTTCCAGCGATTGGGCCGCATTCAACCGTGGGTCGCAATGCGTATGGTACCGGTCGGCCAGACCTTCGTCGGTCACGGCAACCGCACCGCCGGTGCATTCGGTAACGTTCTGGCCCGTCATCTCGATATGGATGCCGCCGCCAAAGCTGCCTTCTGCACGGTGCACGGCAAAGAATCCGCGGACTTCGGCCAAAATACGCTCAAACGGGCGCGTTTTATATCCGCTGGCGGATTTAACGACATTGCCATGCATCGGATCGCATGACCAGATAACAGGATGCCCCTCACGCTGAACCGCACGCACCAAAGTGGGCAATCCGCTTTCCACCTTGTCATACCCATAACGCGAAATCAGCGTAATCCGGCCCGCTTCGCGCGACGGGTTCAACCCATCCAACATGCGCAACAGCGCGTCGGGTTCAAGGCTTGGTCCGCATTTGATACCGATTGGGTTGCCGATGCCGCGTAAGAATTCGACATGTGCCGACCCGTCAAAGCGGGTGCGGTCGCCGATCCACAAAAAGTGCGCCGACGTGTCGTACCAATCGCCGGTCAGGCTGTCCTGCCGGGTCATTGCCTGCTCATACGGCAACAACAATGCCTCGTGGCTGGTGTAAAAGCTCGTGCCCTTAATTTGCGGGACAGTCTCTGGCGTGATGCCGCAGGCCTCCATGAACGCCAGTGCCTCGCTAATGCGGTCAGCGGTTTCTTTATATTTCTGCGCCCATGGCGAGCGGCCCATATAATCATGCGTCCACGCATTGACCTGTTGCAGATTGGCGTAACCACCGTTGGAAAACGCGCGCAACAGGTTCAGCGTTGATGCAGCCTGGCTATATGCGCGGATCATCCGTGCCGGGTCAGGCTCGCGGCCTTCGGCAACAAATTCAATGTCGTTGATGATGTCGCCGAAATAGCTGGGCAGCTCGACACCATTGACCGTTTCGGTCGGGGTTGAGCGTGGCTTGGCAAACTGGCCAGCCATCCGGCCCAATTTCACAACCGGCAATTTGCCCGCAAAGGTCAGCACCACCGCCATTTGCAAAATGACGCGGAATGTATCGCGGATATTATTGGGATGAAATTCGGCAAAGCTTTCGGCGCAATCACCGCCTTGCAACAGAAACGCCTTTCCGTCGGCGACCTTGGCGAGATCCGCCGTTAGATTGCGCGCCTCGCCTGCAAAAACCAGCGGCGGATAGTTACGCAGCGTCTCTTCGGTTGCGGCTAATGCGGCTGCATCCTTATATTCAGGCATGTGAATGCCCGTCGCGCTTCTCCAGCTATCCGGCGTCCAAGGTGTCGCCATGCGATCTACTCCAACAATAATCATTCAAAAGACGGGCCCTTTAGGCTTAATATGTTGCGAGAAGCAAGCATTAGCCGCGAATTTACGCCGGTTTCGCAAAATGCAATCGCCATAGCGCTATTTGGTATAGCCAGTGCCAAATTCACTGTTGGCAAAAAGCGTTAAAGGCGTCTATCAGGCCCGCTGAATCGACCCAATTGTAAGGCGAATGGCTTTTCAGTTCGGGGAGAGACGGGATTTCGACGCTATTGCGGTTCAAACGCCGCAACGCAAAAAGGGCAGATTATGTCGACAGTCAAAAAGACAAAAGGCACAGTAAAAAAGCCGGCAGTTAAGAAAACCGCGGCTGCGGCGGCCGCCGCTCCAGTCGCAACGCAAGTCACGGCTGGTGAAAATGGTCATGATGGCACAGACGGTTCGGGCGTTCGTCGCCGCGACTTCATTCACGTCGCCGCGGTCAGCTTCGCGGGCGTAGGTGCCGCAGCCGTTGCGATGCCATTCGTATCGCAAATGAGCGCAAGCGCGGACGTGCTCGCACTCGCGTCAATCGAGGTTGACGTTGCAGCCATCCAGCCCGGTCAGGCGATTAAGACCAGCTGGCGCAAACAGCCCGTGTTCATCCGCAATCTGACGCCTGCTGAAGTCGAAG
>CAZCXQ010000180.1:0-4476 GCA_964502655.1 uncultured Sphingorhabdus sp. | reverse complement strand
TGCATTTCGTGGATGCCACTCACGGCTGGGCCGTGGGAGATGCGGGAACGTTGCTGAAGCTTGACGCCACTCCGCCGCCATCGTTCACCTTTACAACAGCTGTGGACGTGCCCGTGACTGCCGCCAGTTATTCCGCCGCAGGCGCCTTGAATCTGACGTTGGGTTTTTCGCCGAATTCGGTGCAGGTTCTGAAACTGGTGGACAACACTGGGGCTGGGGCGGTTTCCGGCACCTTCACGGGACTGGCCGAGGGGGCAAGTGTGAGCGCCAGCTATGGCGGCAACACCTTCGCCTTCCGCATCAGCTACGTGGGCGGCGACGGCAACGACATCACCCTGACGCGGGTGGCCGGGGCTGGGCAGGTGAGCACATACACGTGGACCACGGTGGCGGGGCGAACCTTCGGCCCCGGATACTCGGATGGCACGGGCCCGGCCGCTCATTTCAATGATCCGTATGCCGTGTCTTTGGACAGCGCTGGAAATGCCTATGTGGCGGATCGCTACAATCACACGATCCGGAAGGTGACCCCGGCTGGAGTGGTGACGACGCTGGCCGGGCTGGCGGGCAGTCAGGGCAGCACGGACGGTACCGGCAGTGCTGCCCGCTTTTACTGGCCTGAAGCAGTGGCGGTGGACAGTTCGGACAATGTGTTTGTGGCGGACACGTTCAACCATGTCATCCGCAAGATCACCCCGTCAGGAGTCGTCACCACGGTGGCGGGTCAGGCGGGAAGCAGCGGGGCTACTGATGGCACCGGCAGTGCGGCCAGGTTCAACCGTCCAGGCGGTCTTTATGTGGACGGTGCAGGAGTCATTTACGTCGCGGACACCAGCAGTCACACGATTCGTAAAATTGCAGCTGGTGGCATCGTCACCACGGTGGCGGGTTTGGCGGGCACCTCGGGCAATGCCAACGGGGTGGGTGTCAACGCCCGCTTTGACAGCCCTTGGGGAGTGGCTGCGACGGCATCTGGAATCATCTATGTGGCGGATACGAGAAATCGCCTCATCCGGCAAATCAGCACGGACGGCACGGTGTCAACGCTGGCGGGCAGTGCGACTTCCGGAGCGTCCGATGGAACGGGGACCGCAGGAAGGTTCTCGTTTCCCTATGGCCTGACTTTGGATGGCGCTGGAAATGTCATTGTGGCGGATTCGACCGCGATCCGCTCGGTGACCCCGGCGGGAGTCGTGACGACGCTTGCCGGCAGTCTGACGTTTCAAGGTTTTGCGAACGGCCAGGCATCGGCGGCCAGGTTCACCAATGCCTCAGGGGTGGCGGTGGATTCGCTGGGGAATGTGATTGTCAGTGACATGAGCAACACGGCAATCCGGAAGGTGACGTCCGGAGGCTTGGTGTCGACGCTGGCGGGGTATTCAGGGCTCAATCAAGGGGCTGCCGTGAATGGGACGGGGACTGCGGCGCGGTTTACCGAACCTCGCGGCATTTCCTCAGATGCAGCAGGCAATCTTTATGTTGGCGATTACTACAATCGGCTGGTGCGCAAGATTGGTCCCGGCGGAGTCACCTCCACTTTGGCGGGATCCTCCACGCAGGGCAGTGCGGACGGGACCGGCGCCGCCGCGAGCTTTACCTTTCCCAGCGGTGTAGCGACAATGCCGAACGGGACGACTTTTGTGACCGACCCGTTAAATCACAACATCCGCATGATCAGCGCTGCTGGAGAGGTCACGACGCTGGCCGGCAGCGCCGTCAATCCAGGAGTGGCGGACGGGACGGGTAGCGCGGCCCGCTTCAGGAGTCCGGAGGGCGTGGCGGTGGATCTGGCGGGCAATGTGTATGTGGCGGACACGATGAATCACACCATTCGCAAGATCACGTCCGGGGGCGTGGTGACCACGATTGCGGGCACGGCAGGAGTTTCTGGAAGCAGCAATGGCGTCGGGGGCCTGCTCAATGAACCGAGCGGCCTGGCGGTGGATGCCACAGGCACGATCTACATTGCCGATCGCGCCAATCACTTGATTCGTCGGCTGACTTCGGATGGAATTCTGAGCACGCTTGCCGGAAGTGCGGGAAGCGTGGGCTCGTCCGACGGGACAGGAGCTAATGCGCGCTTCAGGGAGCCTTCGGGCGTGGCGCTTGATCCCGCTGGTAACATCCTCGTGGCGGACCGGGCCAACAGCATGATCCGCAAAGTCACCGCCGCGGGAGTCGTGACTTCGATTGGCGGTGCGGATCGAATTGGGCAGAATGAGGACGGCGTGGGCAGCGCTGCCCGCTTCGCCGGGCCTCGTGGCATCGCGGTTGATTTTGCCGGCAGGGTCCTGGTCGCCGATTCGGGGAATGACAGGATCGTACATGGGGTTCCCGCTTCGCCTCCCAACGGAACGGTTTCGTCGGCCTCTCTGATCACCTCCAACTCGGCCCGGGTCAACGGGACCCTCAATCCAAACGGGTTTGTGACGAGTGCACAATTTGAGTATGGCCTGTCAGAGAGCTACGGAAGCACCGCCGCCGTGACGCTGGCGCCGGTCGATGGCACGAGTGCGCAATCTGTATCCGCCAACCTCTCGAACCTGGCGTCCGGGACAACCTACTATTACCGGCTCACGGCCACCAATGTGGACGGATCGGTCACGACCATCAGCAGGACCTTCACGACCGCAGCCAGCAATAACGCTGACCTGGCGAACCTCCAGTTGTTCAACGGGATTTACAGCACGGGGACTCTCGAGCCGTTCTTCACTCCGGCGAACACGAGCTACCCTGCCTCCGTGGCGTATGCCCACGCAAGCACGACGGTCAGGGCTACCGTGGCCCAGGCCAATGCCACGGTCACGATCAATGGCACCCCGGTCGCTTCGGGGGTGGATAGCGGCAGCATTCCTCTCTCCATCGGAGCCAACACCATCACGGTCGTGGTCACCGCCGCGGATGGCACGACGCAGAAGACCTACACGATCACCGCGACGCGTGCCGCACCCGGGCCGGCGCAGCCAGATTTTCTCAACCTCGACCTGGCAGGCAGTTATGTGCAGGCCACGGTGGTTCAGCCGGACGGCAAGCTCATCGTCTCAGGCCAGATGGGCGTGCCCGGACTCTCGGGCTCGCACATCGCCCGGTTCAATGCCGACGGCACCCTGGACAGCGGGTTCAACCCCAGGCCCGACTCCTATGTCCGCTGTCTGGCGGTTCAGCCGGACGGCAAGATCCTGATGGGGGGGCAATTCGCCAATGTTCAGCCCAATGGCGCGCCCAGCCCCATCGGCCGCGTGGGCCTCGTCCGACTCAATCCCGACGGTTCGCTGGACAGCAGCTTTGATCCCAAGCCGAACGCCCATGTCACGGGCCTCGCGTTGCAGGCGGATGGCAAGATCCTCATCGCCGGCGGCTTCACCTCCCTGCAGCCAAACGGCGCGCCGAGTCCGACGCAGCGCTTCTATGTCGCGCGAATCAACGCGGACGGTTCCCTGGACACCGGCTTCAACCCGAGCCCCAACAACACCGCCCAGGGGGTTGCGGTGCAGACGGATGGGAAAGTACTTCTCTGGGGGGAGTTCACCGCGCTCCAGCCCAATGGTGCCGCAAGCCCGACCGTGCGCAACCGGGTCGCCCGCCTCCATGCGGACGGCTCGCTTGACACGGGCTTCAATCCGAATGCCAATGAACGCGTCAATGCCGTGGCGGTGCAGGCGGATGGAAAAGTGCTTCTTGGGGGTGACTTTACCAGCCTGCAGCCGAATGGGGCGGCATCTCCCACCACAAGGAACAACATCGCACGTGTGAACGCGGACGGCACGCTGGACACCGGCTTTGACCCCAACGCCAACCGCCGGGTCTGGAGCATCGTTGTGCAGGCGGACTCCAAGATCCTGGTCGCCGGTGACTTCTTCACGCTTCAGCCCAATGGTGCGCCAGCTGCGCAGACGGCCCAGTTTGTGGCACGGCTGCATTTAAACGGCACCCAGGACAACAGCTTTGCGCCCTTCATGTCCGGTCATGTTTACGGAGTGGCGCAGCAGGCGGATGGAGCGGCGATGATCTGCGGGCCGCTTGGCGGCGCCTTTGCTCCCGGCTCACTCAGCCTCGTTCCGCGCAATTTCTTCATTCGCCTGCTCAATGACCCCGCCACCGAGGCGCTGAGCGCCACCAGCACGGGCCGCGTCCAGTGGCTGCGCGGAGGGTCCGCTCCTGAGGCGCAGCAGGTCAGCTTCGAGCTGTCCACGAATGGCGGCACCAGCTACTCCCCGTTGGGCAGCGGCAGCCGCATCGTCGGCGGTTGGGAACTCACCGGTCTGAACCTGCCTCTTTCCGGCCTTCTGCGCGCCCGGGCCTACACCCTTGGCAGTTTCACCAACGGCAGCAGCAGCCTGATCGAGTCCACCGCCGCCTACAGCGGGCTTCCCTCCGTTGAAATTGCCGTGGAGCAGCCTTTGGGGACGGACATCGCGGACGGTGGCAGCAAGAGCTTTGGGGCGGTGCCTTTCGGCTCGAACGCCAGCCTGACCT
>CAZCXQ010000179.1:0-4483 GCA_964502655.1 uncultured Sphingorhabdus sp. | reverse complement strand
GGTGACGGCGTTCTTCTTTTGAAACGCCCTGCCACTCAACTCTGCCGAAGTTTACCCTCCACCAGCGCAATCGCAGCTTGAACGGCGTCGCCTATAGTCAAATCGCCGGTATCAAGCAATAGCGCGTCTTGCGCGGCTTTTAACGGGGCATCGGCCCGCCCCATGTCGCGTGCGTCGCGGGCATGAATATCGGCAAGAATATCGGCAAAGCGCACATCAATTCCATGCCGCTGCATTTCGTCATAACGCCGCTGCGCCCGTACCTCGGCAGGGGCGGTTACAAACAGCTTTACATCGGCATGCGGCGCGATCACCGTGCCGATGTCCCGCCCGTCCAACAACGCACCGCCGGGTTGGTTGGCAAAATCGACCTGACGCTTGTTGAGTGCCGCGCGCACGACGGGGTGGATCGATACACGGCTAGCTAACCCGCCGACATCTTCGGTCCGCAAGATCGGGTCATCAAGCAAGCTGTCCGGAAAATCACATCCAGCCAAGGCGTCCGCCGGATCATCGGGGTTGCCATTGTTGATTTGCACCTGCCGACCCACCGCGCGGTACAATAAGCCCGTGTCCAGAAACGGCAGGCCGAAATGTGCCGCCAATGCCTTTGCCAACGTGCCCTTGCCTGAGGCAGTCGGCCCGTCGACGGCGATTATCATTGTGCAGCACCTTTGTCAGCGCGCCGTGCTATCAAGGCCTTGGCAATGCCAAATAGCGCAATCGCCATCCACACCACCTCAAGCACCATCGTCGGCAGGTTGAAATTCACCGTCAACGACACCGTCAGCAACGCCGCGCCAATGAAGTTTGCAACGTTGAACCACAGGGCGTTCATCTGCGCCGTGAGATTGCTGTACGCAAAGGCAACGACGATGAAGAAGCTACCCGCAAAACCGATACAATCGGCAGCGAAAGGGGAGATATATGCGGTCAATGTGTTTCCTGAAGATTGTGCATCATCGCTTCGAACGTCGGGAAGCTCGTGGCGATGGGGGATACATCATCGACCGTGACGGGGTGATAGCAATGCTGCCCCGCCACGGCAAAGCTCATGGCAATGCGGTGATCGAGCGCGCTGTTGATCGTCGCGCCGCCCTCAAGCGGTTCGCCGCCTGTGCCTTGAATGACAAGGCCATCTTCGCGTTCCTCCACTTGCGCGCCAATGGCTTTCAGGCCAGTCGCCATCAACGCCAACCGATCGGACTCTTTCACGCGCAGCTCGTCGAGGCCGCTGGTGATCGTCTGTCCTTGCGCCGTGGAGGCTGCGACGAAGAATACCGGAAATTCGTCGATCATGCTCGGAGCGACTTCGGGTGGCACTTCAATCCCGCGCAAAACCGAATGGCGCGCGGTGATATCCGCGACAGGTTCGCCCCCGACTTCGCGTTCGTTCGCGTATGTCAGGTCAGCGCCCATCGCTTCCAGCATCTTGAAAATGCCGGTGCGCGTCGGGTTCATGCCGACATGGGTCACGGTCACTTCGCTGCCGGGGGTAATGAGCGCCGCGACAATCGGGAAGGCCGCCGATGAAGGGTCGCCGGGCACGTCAATCGTCTGCGGCTTCAGTTCTGCTTCGCCGACAAGCCGAATATGGCGCACGCCATCGGCATTGATTTCAACCGTCAGATCCGCTCCAAAGCCGCGCAGCATCCGTTCGCTGTGGTCACGCGTGGGGACGGGTTCAATCACTTCGGTGATGCCGGGTGTATTTAGGCCAGCAAGCAACACAGCGCTTTTAACCTGTGCAGACGCGACCGGCAGATGATAGCGGATCGGCACCGCAGGTACCAAGCCGCGCACCATCAGCGGCAAGGTTCCGCCGGGGCTTGCAGTAAATTCGGCGCCCATTTGGCTGAGCGGGTCGATAACGCGGCCCATCGGGCGTTTCGATAAGGACGCATCGCCAATGAATGTTGCGGTGAGCGCGTGGCTGGCCACCAGACCCATCAGCAGTCGTGTCGACGTGCCGCTATTGCCCATATCGAGCGCGCTTGCGGGTTGCATCAGGCCGCCAACGCCAACGCCGTGGACGGTCCAGCATCCTTCGCCCGTGCGTTCGATCTGTGCGCCCATCGCGCGCATCGCGGCGGCGGTCGCAAGTACGTCTTCGCCCTCCAGCAGACCGGAAATTCGGCTTTCGCCAACGGCCAATGCGCTGAGCATCAGCGACCGGTGTGAGATGGATTTGTCTCCGGGTACCTTCACTGTGCCGCGAAGCGGCCCTTGCGAACGGAAACTGGCGGGGCGGGGTTGAACGCTATGCATGATGTTTTGCGCTTTGCGGATGATGCGTGGCCAAGTCAACGACCACAGTAATTTTTGACAGCGGCTCGTCGCTGTGGCAAAGGCCGCGCCAATTGACGGTGATTCACAGATGTGCGTCGCCCTTCCAAGCCAGTTTAAAAGGGATTTGAGCCCGCCATGATCAAGGCTGAATGGGGAACCAAGCGCACTTGCCCGAAATGTGGTGTTCGTTTTTACGATCTGACCAAGGACGAGCCGGTTGAATGCATTGAATGCGGCAACCAGTGGACACCTGAGCCAGTTTTGAAGTCGAAGCAGCCATTGCCGTTTGAAGAAGCCGAAAAGAAGAAAGACGATTCGGATCTGGCCGATGACGATCTCGACATTGACGTCGATGCCGTTGACGGCGACGTGTCGCCCGACAATGATGTCGACCTTGGCGGTGACGAAGATCTCGGCGTTGCTGGCACTGAAGACGAGCCAGACGACATCTAATCTTCGGACTTGAAATATATAGGAGCGCCCGCTAGTGGCGCTCCTCACCAAGGCTGCCCAATGGGCGGCCAGATGGGGCCTTAGCTCAGCTGGTAGAGCGCTACACTGGCAGTGTAGAGGTCAGGGGTTCGACTCCCCTAGGCTCCACCAACCTTCGCTAAAGCTACGGCTGTCCAATAATCCCCTAAACTTGTTTCACCTTCGGTGACTGCGTTCCGGGGTCAAAATTGACGACCATCATGAAGTAAGATGCTGAAACACGTTCAGCATGACGGGGTTGAACCCGCCACTGGCCAAAACCGCCATACTCCCCTAAAGGCCAACACATGCATTTTCTCGACCAAGCAAAAATCTTTATCCGTTCCGGCGCCGGTGGCCCGGGCGCGGTCAGCTTTCGTCGTGAAAAATATGTGCAATATGGCGGGCCAGACGGCGGCAATGGCGGCAAGGGTGGCGATATCATCTTTGAAGCGGTCGCTGGTCTGAACACGCTGATCGACTTTCGTTACGCGCAGCATTTCAAAGCCATGCGCGGTATTCAGGGCATGGGCCGTGATCGCCACGGTGCCTATGGCGATGATTTGGTCATTCAGGTGCCTGTGGGCACACAGGTGCTGGCCGATGACGAAGATCGTTCGCTTTTGCTCGATCTGACCGAGGTGGGCCAACGCGTTGTGTTCCTGCGCGGCGGCGATGGCGGTCGCGGTAACGCATCGTATAAAAGCTCAACCAACCGTGCGCCGCGGCAGCATGGCCCCGGTTGGCCCGGCGAAGAAATGTATGTCTGGCTGCGCCTGAAATTGTTGGCGGACGCTGGACTTGTCGGCATGCCCAACGCGGGCAAATCGACCTTCATCAATCAGGTGTCCAATACCAAGGCCAAGGTGGGCGATTATCCGTTCACAACGACGCGCCCGCAATTGGGTGTGGTTGAACATAAATCGCGCGAGTTCGTTCTGGCGGATATTCCAGGGCTTATCGCTGGTGCAGCCGAAGGCGTGGGCATTGGCGACCGCTTTTTGGGCCATATCGAACGTTGCCGCATCCTCATCCATTTGATCGACGCGACGCAGGATGATCCAGTCGCCGCCTGGCATATCGTCTGTGACGAACTGAGCGAATATGGCGCGGCATTGGATGAAAAGCCGCAGATTGTCGCGCTCAACAAGGGCGACTTGCTTGATCCCGAATTGATGGCCGACATTGCCGAGCAATTGCAGGCAGCGGGCGCGCTGGACGTGATATCCATTTCCGGCGCGACGGGGCAGGGCGTTGATCTTGTGCTCGACCGGATCTTGGAAGCGCTGCCCGCCAAAAGCGGAATTGAAGGCGCAAAGGCCGATGGCATTACCGAGGACGGGACATGGTCGCCGATCTAAACGCTGCATTCCTGCCGACATCTTGCCCGCTGTTGGTGGTCAAGGTCGGATCGTCGTTGCTGGTGCAGCCCGACGGGAATGTGCGGCGGCAATGGTTGGAAACGCTCGTTGCGGATATCAGCGCGCGGCATAAGGCCGGACAGCGGATCGTTATCGTCACCTCCGGCGCGATTGCATTGGGTGCGCGCCGTCTGGGGTTTGAAAAGGGCGGCCGCAGCAGCCTCTCCGATGCGCAGGCCGCCGCGTCCGTCGGGCAAATTGTGCTGTCGGGCATCTGGGCCGAGCTATTGGACGCCCAGTCGCTTGCTGCGGCGCAAATGCTTGTGACGCTGGATGATCTGGAGGATCGCCGCCGCTATTTG
>CAZCXQ010000178.1:0-4497 GCA_964502655.1 uncultured Sphingorhabdus sp. | reverse complement strand
GCACAGGCGTGATGACCACATGCTTTGCCGAAGCGGGCGGATTTTGGCGTTCGGACCCAAGCTTGCCAGCCCCTGACATTCAATATCATTTCGTCCCCGCCATGTTGGAGGACCATGGTCGCTCTAAGGTGAAGGGTCACGGGTTCAGCTGCCATGCCTGTGTCTTGCGGCCCGAAAGCCGTGGCACAGTGCGCCTTGCATCATCCGATGCACGTACGGCCCCGCTGATTGACCCGGCATTTCTGAGCGACGATCGCGACATGGCCACATTGCGCAGCGGCGTACGCGCCATGCACCGGATTTTCGAAGCACCTGCACTTGCCGTTTATGGCGGAAAGAATCGCCATCCTGTCGATCTGAATGACGATGCCGCCTTGGATGATCTGATCCGCAGCCGCGCAGATACCGTATACCATCCCGTCGGCACGTGCCGCATGGGGCCCAATTCGGACGATGTTGTCGACCCGCGCCTGAAATATCGTGGCATCGAGGGGCTGTATGTCGCGGATGCCAGCATCATGCCGCGCCTCGTTTCCGGGAACACAAATGCGCCCAGCATCATGATTGGTGAAAGATGTGCCGAATTTGTCCGGGCTGATTTGCAATAATCTTGCCTAAATGCGGCGTCACGGGTAACCGCGTGCGCGCTATGACGATTAACGGAACAGATTATATCAGCACCCGCGGCAACGCGGACGCGCTCGATTTTGCAGGCGTCACCCTAACGGGTCTGGCCCGAGATGGCGGACTATATGTCCCGCGCCATTGGCCGCAATTTTCGACAGAAGATATAAAAGCGATGCGCGGACTGTCTTATGTCGAGTTGGCTGCGCGCGTTATGGCCCCGTTTACAGCGGGTGTATTGACCGAGGCTGAACTCAAGAGTCTGTGTTCGACGGCTTATGGTTCCTTTGCCCATTCGGCGACAACGCCGCTGGTGCAGCTTGACGGGCAGCACTGGCTGCTTGAGCTATTTCACGGGCCAACCTTGGCATTTAAGGACGTTGCGCTCCAATTACTGGGCCAATTGTTTGAACGCTTCTTGTCGGGCACGGATAAAAAACTGACCATTGTCGGTGCAACATCGGGCGACACGGGATCAGCGGCAATCGATGCCGTTGCCGGACGTGCACAAATCGAAATCTTCATGCTGCACCCGCATAACCGCGTCTCTGACGTGCAGCGGCGGCAGATGACAACCATCCTTGCGCCCAATGTCCACAACATCGCGATTGAGGGCAGCTTCGACGACGCGCAGGCAATGGTAAAGCGTATGTTCAGCGACAAGGACGTCAATGGCCCGCTCACTTTATCGGCCGTAAACTCCATCAACTGGGCCCGACTGATGGCGCAGGTGGTTTATTATTTCTATGCCGCGCTGCGATTGGGCGGACCTGAGCGCAAAATTGCCTTTTCCGTCCCGACCGGAAACTTTGGCGATGTGTTTGCTGGCTATGTTGCCGCGCAAATGGGCTTGCCGATTGAACAGCTGATTGTCGCCACCAACATCAACGACATTTTGCACCGCGCGCTGTCAAAGGGTGACTATTCGGTGTTGGGCGTAACGCCGACCGCAGCGCCATCGATGGATATTCAGGTGTCGAGCAATTTTGAACGGCTGCTGTTTGATCTTGAAGGTCGCGATGGATCGACCACCGCAGCGCGGATGAAATGGTTCGAGAAAATGGGCAAAATGGTTCTGTCGCCCGACATGCGGAAAAAATCTGCTTTGTTGTCGAGCGCGCGCGCCGATGCGGACCAGATGTCCGCCGCCATGCGCTGGGCCTATGGCGCGGCGGACCAGATCATCGATCCCCACACCGCAATCGCACTGCACGCGGCGCGGGCATCAGGCATCAAACCGGAAACGCCTATCGTCACATTGGCAACCGCGCACCCCGCGAAGTTCCCGGACGCAGTAGAAAATGCAACCGGCGTTCGCCCTGCTTTGCCTGCACGTGTCTCGCAGCTGTTCGACCGCGAGGAACGCTTTGATGTCTTGCCGGGTACATATGACGCCGTGCGTGACTATGTGCTTGCGCGCGCCGTTCGCTAAAATATGGAACAGAATTTCGTCACCCTGATCAGCGAGCCGCGCAGCGATTACACGCTGATCGACTCCGGTAATGGGCGCAAATATGAATCCTATGGTGACCGCCGCTTCATCCGGCCGGAACCGCAAGCGATGTGGGCGCCTGCGCTCGACGAATGGCCTGCAAATGCCGAATTCGTTCCCGGATCCGACGATGATGGCGGCGGACGTTGGTATAACAACAAACCTGTTCCCATGGATGGCTGGCCGCTCGCATGGAATGACGAGGTGCACTTTACCGCATCGTGCACGCCATTTCGCCACCTCGGTTTTTTCCCGGATATGGACCCTGTGTGGCGGTGGATGCGCGGACAGTTGGCAGGGGTAACCGATCCCGTCGCGATGAACCTGTTTGGCTATACCGGCGTTGGCACCCTCGCCCTATCGGCAGCGGGCGCGCAGATGGTGCATGTCGATGCGTCCAAGAAATCGGTTGCGCAGGCACGGTCCAATGCCGAAATGTCGGGCATGTCCGACCGACCCATTCGCTGGATCGTCGACGACGCCGCGAAATTCGTTGCGCGTGAAGTGCGCCGCGAAAAACGCTATGACGGCATATTACTGGACCCACCCAAATATGGTCGCGGTCCCGACGGCGAGGTCTGGCGGCTTGAGGAAGACCTGCCCGAACTCATCGCCAATTGCCGCAAGTTGCTTGATGCGGAATCGAAATTTCTGTTTCTGACCGTCTACGCGGTGCGCATGTCTGCACTGGCGTTGGGTGGCCTGCTGGAATCCCATTTTGCCGACCTTGGCGGCAAAGTTGAATTTGGTGAACTCGCGGTGCGCGAACAGGGGCGGGGCATGCTTTTGCCCACAGCTATTTTCGCCCGCTGGTCACGTTAAGGAGTGATATGACCGATAGCCTCATTCTCGAAGTACATGACCTCGTCGTCAATGTGCTGACGGGCATTTACAGCCAGGAAACGCACCTGCCCCAGCCGCTGCGTATTTCGATTAGCGCAACGCTGGATATTGCTCCGCATTATGCGCCAGACACGCCACTGTCGGCGTCGAAAAATTATATGACGTTGAAAGAGGCCGCGACGCTTTTGCCCAATGATGTGCACTTCACGCTGATCGAAGCCGTCGCCGATCATATCATGGATAATTTGTTTGCTGACGACCCACGCATCAGCCACCTCGTCGTCAAAATCGTGAAACTCGCCATTGCCGAAGATAATGAATCGATTGGCATCACAATGTCGCGGAGCCGCAAGTGACAACGGCGCCGCTTGCAATTGTTACAGGCGGCAAGCGTCGGCTGGGTGCCGAAATCGCATCTAAACTTGCGGATGCGGGTTACGCGTTGGCACTGGTTAGCCATCTCGATTCACAACCCGAAGAAAAGCTTCTGGCGACACTGCAAGAAAATGAGAGCGAATGGCATCGGTTTACCTTTGATTTGAGCACCGGCAACCCGGCCCATCTCATTGACATCATAACAACGCATTTTGGCCGCGCACCCCAGTTGCTGGTGAATAACGCCGCGATGTTTGGGCAGGATGATTGGGAGTCGATGTCGTTCGAAACGCTGGAGGCGCATTTCCGGCTGAACCTGTTTGCCCCACTCTTGCTCGCCAAAGCTGTTGTCGATGTGGCGAGCGCGGACGTGCGGCCAGCAATCGTCAACATCCTCGACCAACGCGTCGTCAATCCGCACCGTGACCAGATTAGCTACACGCTCTCCAAGCAAGCGCTGGCGGCGTCGGTACGGTCGATGGCTGCGTCATTTGCAGGGCGCGCACGCTATAATGGCGTCGCACCCGGGCTCGTCATATCAACCGATGACTATAGCGAAGAACAAGAGGCGCGATTAGCAGGCATGATGCCACTGGGCGCGCTTCCATCGCCATCCGCTGTTGCAGATGCCGTGGTCTATTTGGCGAAAGCACAAGACGTTACCGGGCAAATCATCTTCGTTGATGGCGGAGCGCATCTCAAAAGCTTCGACCGCGATTTCATGCACCTTTAACGCACGCGCCAGACCATGATCCCCTTGCCTTTTGCGGGCAGAGCGCAAGGCAGTTAATGCTCTGCGAAACCTGCGAACGAAGTGCCGTCATAGGTGGTGAAGGGCGCGTTCTAGACGGTCGTTATGCGCAATGCTGTCGCGACTGATTATTGCGCAAAAGCACAAATAACTTGCGTTTGGTGCCCCATTAAGCCAATAGGCCGCCAAGCGCATGAGGCGAGCGGACGATACCGCCGCAGTATTGGCAGCGTGAGGGTCGCAACAAGTGGCCTCGCCAATCGAACAAGATGCGTAAGCTTAGAGGCTTCCCATATCACGCAGGGTTGATTCCAACGGGTCAGCATAAGCTGCTCCCGAACACCTGCTGTTGCGCCCGTGCGGTCCTGAATCAAGGATCTGCATCAAGGCGCTGCGACGACAATTTGAAAGA
>CAZCXQ010000177.1:0-4505 GCA_964502655.1 uncultured Sphingorhabdus sp. | reverse complement strand
GCTGCGGGGATGGGATGATCCTGGCTGTGACCTGGACGGGCGTGGTGCTCTCCGCCCTGGTGACGCTGGGGCTGGCCAACGCCCTGATGATGCTGGCCCTGTGGTTCCTCTACCTGTGCCTGCTGCCGATCGGCCAGGAGTGGATGCAGTATGGCTGGGACATCCAGATTCTTGAGACCGGCTTTCTTGGCGTGCTGTTATGCCCCCTGCTGGATCCCCGGCCATTCCCGCGCCGGGCGCCTCCGGTCATGGTGATCTGGCTGTATCACTGGCTGATCTGGCGCATCATGCTCGGCGCCGGCCTGATCAAGCTTCGAGGGGATGAGTGCTGGCGTGACCTGACCGCGCTCCACTACCATTACGAAACTCAGCCGGTTCCCAATCCGTTGAGCCGCTGGCTGCATTTCGCGCCGAAGTGGTTTCATCAGGCGGGCGTGCTGACCAACCATGGGGTGGAGCTGGTCGCTCCCTGGTTCGCCTTTTACGGACGCCGTGCCCGCCATGTCGCCGGTCTGCTGATGGCGGGCTTCATGGTCGTGCTGATCATCACAGGCAACCTCTCCTTCCTCAACTGGCTCACCATTATCCCCGCCCTGGCCTGCCTGGATGACAGCTTCTGGAGGAGGGTGCTGCCCCGTTGCATCACGGCGTTGGCGGATGTCTCAGCGGTGGAAAAGCTGCCGTGCTCGCGGCTGCACCTGGCGATGTCCGCGGCTTTTCTGGGTGTCGTCGCCTGGCTTAGCATCGCGCCGGTGAAGAACCTGTTCTTCACCGACCAGCAGGCCATGAACGGCTCCTTTGACAAGCTGCACCTAGTCAACACTTACGGTGCTTTTGGCAGCATTGACCGGGAGCGTTTTGAACTGGTGTTCGAGGGGACTTCGGACTCCGTGCCGGAAATGCTGAGTGAGTGGCTGGAGTATGAGTTCAAGGCCAAGCCCACCGACCCGATGCGCAGGCCGGTGATCATCACGCCCTATCATTACCGTCTGGACTGGGCGGTCTGGTTCCCCTGGTCCAAGGTGCCAGGTCGGAACAGCTGGGTGCCGCACTTCCTTTGGAAGCTGCTGCGCAACGATCCTGGAACGCTGAGACTGCTCGCGCACAATCCTTTCCCCGAAGCTCCTCCCCGATGGGTGCGGGTGAGCGTCTATCGCTACCGCTTTGCACCGCCTGGAAATCCTGAGGGAGCTTGGTGGGTTCGGGAACGCGTTGGCACCCACATCAAGCCGTTGTCCCTGGAGTCTCCCCAGCTTATCCAGATCGTCCGCGATTCGGGCTGGCCGGATGCGTTGTGAAGTAACTTTGGCGTGGAGGAAAGCGCGGCTGCGCGATGGGAGCAATGGCAGCCGCAAGGCTTGTTTTGCCTGAGGGGTTCAAGTGAAGCCTCGTTTCATATTAATTCCTAAACAAAATAATGAACAGATTTATCTGTACGAAATATTCTTGTACTTTCCTCAAGTTTTGTGAGCATCATGAAGACTGGTATAACCTATTTTTCGGGAAAATTGCTTTTGGGGGTGTTGGCCTCTCTGCTGGTTCATTCAGGCTCGACAGACCTGTTTGCACAAAACTGGGTGTCCATGAACATCGGCGTGCCCGCCGTTACTGCTGACGCTGCGCTTTGGCCCACAACATCCTCTGCGCGGCAATGGTTATCTCGCGTGTTTCAGGCGACGTTGTATACTTCACCATTTCCCTTTGTTGGTGCGAGTAGCTTCTAGTCCTTGAGGTAAGGACCCAGTGGGCCAGTCGTATCGCTGCCCCAGCTACCCACATGTCCCCAGGCGCCTGCGAAATCTTTCCAGGGCTGCTTTTCCAAATCTTTCAGTAAGAGGGCAGTGTTCCAGCGATATTTGACGGGTTTGTCTTCACGCTGCTGGGTGTCATCCCCAAACCGCCCTCCGCCGCCGGGAACTCGTTCATCTGAGTCAGGAGACATTGCGTGACCTCCCCTCTCGCAATAGGCCAAGATGCGCCCTTTTGACTTCGGCACGTCTTTCCATGCGACATCCCTATAGTCTCCATGTGCATTATAGCGCACTTTTGCGGGTGAGAAGATCACTTTGCCACCCACAGACCTACAGCTTAATTCAACAACGACACGCTCCCAATCTCCCTGATGGTTAAAATGGAATGGGCCTGCATTCACCCCTCTGCTGTAGCCGAAGAAAACCCAATAAGTAATACTGACGACGCCAGCTTTGAGTTGTGGGTCAACTGCAAGCTGCTTAACATGGAAGAACGCAGGCACCTTGCCATTGGGCTCAAAATTGCCCTTGCGGTCGCCGAAACTCTCCACTGCATAGAGTTCCTTTCCATTCGTGCGCCGGTTATCGTCAAATGGACGTACATTTTTATTACCATCTTTTTTAAAGGAATTAATCTTCGCAACAGGGATGTCAAAACAGTCGATGTGGGTATTGTGCCCTTCGCCGACAAATCTTTTCAATACCTTGTTCCATGAGGCGTGATATTTGTGAGCAAATTCAATTGGGCCGTTTCTTCCTAATCTGATTTTTATCACTTTATATTGGTGAAGTCTTGATGACTTGAGAAAAGCCATTGGATTGTCAGGGTAGTATTCTTCGCCGGCCAACAGGCAGACAATAGGAGCGAATTTAACTACGATCTCTGCTGGGACGGGGAATGCAGTCGCACTCATAAAGGATATTTAGGTGCACATTACTAATGTCGCTCAAAAATCGCAATAGCGTATGGCCAAAATACCCAACCTGACTTCGAAGAGCTCTCCTTGACGTGGTAACCATAAATGGGGAGAGAGCAAGCATTCCTCCCAGTCTAGAGCCTGTTATTAACTTTTGGGGAAGAGGGAGGAGAGCACGAGGGTGGCAAAGGCCAGCCAGTGCATGCCTGCAAGCGTCGAGGCCAGGCGTTCGTAATCTCTGGAGAGGCGCTTGAACCGTGCCGCCCAGCCAAAACTGCGCTCCACCACCCAGCGCTTGGGCAGCAGAACAAAGCCCTTCTTGGCTTCCGACAGCTTCACCACTTCAAGCTGTATGCCATGGGCCTGGGCCTGCCGTGCGGGCTCCTCACCCGTGTAGCCTTGGTCCACATAGGCGAGTTGGACGTTCTCTCCGGTTGCCTCCTGGATCTGCTCGGCAAGCTCGCCCACCTGTGCGCGTTCCTGCTCATTGGCTGCAGTCACTTTCAGCGCCAGCAGATGGCCCAGAGTGTCCACCGCCATGTGCACCTTGCTGCCATTACGCCGTTTGTAGCCATCGTAGCCTGCGCGGCCTCCGCTTTCAGGTGAAGACTGCAGCGTACGTCCGTCCATGATGGCCGCCGTCGGCTGGGCTGCCTTGCCCTTCGCCAGGCGGGAAAGCTCCCGCAGGTCGTGGGCCATGACTTCAAAGCACCCGGCTTTCATCCAACGCTGGGCCTGCTGGTAAACCACCTGCCAGGGAGGCAGGTCATGGGGCATCAGCCGCCACTGGCAGCCGCACCGCACAATATACCGCAGGGCGTTGAAGAGTTCGCGCAGCGGATATTCACGCTGGGGTGCGTCCTCCCTCATCAGCAACAGGTAGGGCTGGCAAAACTCCCACTCCGCGTCGCTGACATCACAGGTGTAAACCGCTCTTGGCTTGTTGGTTGAGGCTTCCATTCCAAGCGTATGGCTTGAAATCTCACAGGTGTACAGCGCTTTTCAAAGTTAATAACAGGCTCTAGATGGGGTAGGCCGTTCCCAGGCACCTTGTTTGGGTGAAGAGGTTTGATAAGCGGGAAAGGTTTTTCCCTCGCCGCTACTGCCGTGGGTGGCTACCCTTTCTAACGGGAAGTATCCCGTAATGCCCTCTCCCGCCACGTAACGCCGTTTGTTGAACGAAGCTGCCTTGCAAAGCCAAGGCAAAGCGCAGCAAACCACGTTACTGCCTGCCACTTTGGCTGCAGAAGGACGATGCCAGCTCCGCTTGCCGCCTTCGGCTAGCGCTTCTCTGTCACATCCTTCCGTGCGATTTCTTGCTGCCTATCGGCAGTGGTAAACGCCGCCCGCTCACTATCGCGCTTGGCGGCTTTGATGCCTCCGGGCGTGTGGTCCGTCAAGGGCATCCAAAGGCTGTCCCTAATGGGCACCCTCCTTTGGAACCTCCCTGTGACTGCCCTCCCCTCCTTTCGGCTTTGGTCACGCATGTTTCGCGCTCGCGAGAGTGCTTTTCACAAAACCGAAACATGAGGAACTAACAATGAATACAGACATCTACAGCCAAGTTACACGGCGTATCATTACGCAGCTTGAACAAGAGGTTGTGCCCTGGAAATCACCTTACTTTTCCAAGGTTAGATTTCCGCGCAACTTTGCCAACAGCAGAGCTTACCAGGGAATTAACGTCTTCTTACTTGGAAGCCTTCACTTCACCTCCCCCTATTTCCTGACCTTTATCCAGGACAGGGACATGGGCGGGCATGTCAGGAAAGGTGAACACGGCTTGCTCAGTTGAAACCATTTCATGAAGCGCGGATTTCTAGAGATGGATGGCGTA
>CAZCXQ010000176.1:3208-4573 GCA_964502655.1 uncultured Sphingorhabdus sp. | reverse complement strand
CCTGCGTAAGCACATCCCGCTGACCTTCTGGGCGATGATGGCGGGCACGTTGGCGATTACTGGCGTTGGTATTGTGGGCGTCGGCGGGTTCGCTGGTTTCTATTCCAAGGATGCGATCATCGAAGCCGCATTTGCGAGCCACTCAACCTTCCATATGTATGCTTTTGGCATTGGCGTATTGGCGGCACTGTTGACCAGCTTCTACAGCTGGCGCCTCATGTTCCTGACATTCTTCGGAACGCCGCGTTGGGCACAGTCGGAGCATATTCAACATGCGATGCACGACCATGGCGATCATGATGAACATGCGCATGACCATGCCCCCGACGCGCATATTGACGGTACCGCTGGCTATCATCCGCATGAAAGCCCGCTACCGATGCTCATCCCGTTGGGCGTACTGACATTGGGCGCGATTTTCGCAGGTTTTGTATTCCACGGAGGCTTCATTGAAGCCGAAACCGGCAAGGCATTCTGGGCGAACAGCACATTGTTCTTCAACGAACATTTGATGCACGCGATGCATGAGGTTCCAATGTGGGTGAAGCTGTCATCTACAGTGGCCATGCTGACCGGATTGTTGGTTGCCTATGTGATGTATCAGCAGTCGAAAGATGCGCCGCAGCGCTTGGCGACTGCCTTTGGACCATTGTACCGTTTCTTCCTGAACAAATGGTATTTCGACGAGCTTTATAATGCAGTCTTTGTCCGCCCGGCCTTTTGGTTTGGACGCTTGTTCTGGAAGCAGGGCGACATTGGCATTATCGACCGGTTTGGGCCGAACGGTTCGGCTGCCGTCGTTGCCTTTGGCAGCAAGCTCGCGGTTAAAATGCAGTCGGGTTATCTTTATACATATGCGCTGGTGATGCTTTTGGGCCTTGTCACAGCGGTTAGCTGGATGATGGTGAGAACATAATGAACGCCGCAGATATTCCTGTCCTTTCAATCATGCTCGCCATTCCGATGGTGGCGGCTGGATTGTGTTTGTTCGTTCGTGCCGAATTGGCGCGCCCGATTGCGCTTGGCGCGACCCTCGCCAACTTCATTCTCGGTGTGGTGCTGTGGATCAGCTATGATCCCGCTGGCGCGCAGTGGCAGTTCACTGAAAGCGCGCAGTTGTTCGGCCCGATCGGTTGGAAACTTGGGATTGACGGTATTTCGTTGACGCTCATCATGCTGTCGGTGTTCCTGATGCCCATTTGCATCGGCGCAAGCTGGAACAGCATTCAGAAGCGTGTCGGCGAATATATGGCGGCTTTCCTGTTGATGGAAACGCTGATGATTGGCGTATTCGCGGCGCAGGACCTGTTGCTGTTTTACATCTTCTTCGAAGCCGGTCTGATCCCGATGTATCTCATCATCGGT
>CAZCXQ010000176.1:0-3198 GCA_964502655.1 uncultured Sphingorhabdus sp. | reverse complement strand
ATTTGGGGTGGTCAGGACCGCATTTACGCGTCGTACAAATTCTTCCTCTACACCTTGCTCGGGTCGGTGGTGATGCTGATCGCGATGTTGTGGATGATCCAGTTCGCCGGCACCGCCGACATCCCGACGTTGCTCAACACCGATTTCCCTGTGCAGGCGCAGACATTGCTGTGGTTGGCATTCTTTGCCTCATTTGCGGTCAAGATGCCGATGTGGCCCGTGCACACATGGCTTCCCGATGCGCACGTTCAGGCGCCAACGGCGGGTTCAGTCATTCTGGCGGGCGTGTTACTGAAAATGGGCGGCTATGGCTTCCTACGCTTCTCTTTGCCGATGTTCCCAGAGGCGAGCGCCAACTTCATTCCTTTGGTGTTCGGCCTGTCGATGGTCGCGGTTGTCTACACATCGCTGGTGGCGTTGGTGCAGCAGGATATGAAAAAACTGATCGCATATTCGTCGGTCGCCCATATGGCGATTGTGACGGTGGGCCTCTTCACCTTTAACCAGCAGGGTATTGAAGGCGCGATCATCGTGATGCTCAGCCACGGTTTGGTTTCGGGCGCGCTCTTCCTTTGCGTTGGCGTGATCTACGACCGTCTGCACACACGCGAAATTAGCCGTTATGGCGGCATCAGCGTGAACATGCCCAAATATGCATTGCTGTTCATGCTGTTCACCATGGCCAGCGTCGGCTTGCCCGGAACAAGCGGATTTGTCGGGGAGTTTCTGAGCCTTGCGGGCGCCTACAAGGTGTCCACTTGGGCCACGCTGATTGCGACAACGGGCATCATCCTTGGCGCTGGATATATGTTGTATCTCTATCGCCGGATTGCATTCGGGCCGCAGGCCAATGCAGACGCGGCCGCGATGCAGGATATTGACGGCCGCGAAATGTGGCTGCTCGCACCAATTGCGGTCGTGGTGTTGTGGATGGGTGTATATCCCGAAACATTCCTCGCTCCCATTCGCCGCGATGTTGCAACAATAGTTGATCGTATTGAACGGGCGGCCCCCGCTGGCGACAGCAAATTGATGGCCGTCGACCCGACCACAGCGCGCTTTCGCGTTGCTCATGAACCTAAAAAAGACGTGGCTGAGGGGAGCCATTAACAATGGAACTTAATGCTTCGCTCTCCTTGGTGCGTCCTGAGATCATTCTCAGCTTTTCCGCGCTTGCCTTGCTTTTGTTGGCTGCCTGGATGGATCAGGCTGGACGCCTTATCAGCATATTGGCTGTTGCGGCTCTGGGTGCCGCCGCTGCTTTTACCGCCAGTTCGCTTGGTTCGGGCGCCAGCGCCTCGGCCTTTGATGGTTTGATGGTGAATGATGCCTTTGGCAATTTCTCGAAGCTGCTGATTTATATTGCTGCGGCGGTTTCTCTGACCATTGCCCCGCGTTTCTTAGAGAAAGCAGGCGCAATGCGCGCTGAATATCCGGTTCTTATCGTGCTTTCCTGCATTGGTATGGGCGTGATGGTATCCGCGACGGACCTGATCTCCTTGTATATCGGTCTGGAGCTGCAGAGCCTCTCAGCCTATGTCCTTGCAAGCTTCGTGCGCTCGGATGGCCGTTCGGCGGAAGCCGGCCTCAAATATTTCGTCCTTGGCGGTCTTGCGAGCGGTATGCTGCTTTTCGGCGCATCGTTGGTCTATGGCTTTGCCGGTTCGACAAGCTTTGCCGCAATCGGCCTTGCGATGGACAAGGACGTCGGCCTTGGCCTGATCTTTGGCATCGTGTTCATCCTGTCGGGATTGGCATTCAAGATCAGTGCCGCGCCATTCCATATGTGGACGCCCGACGTTTACGAAGGTGCACCCACACCCGTTACAGCGTTTTTTGCGAGCGCACCAAAGGTTGCGGCCATCGCCTTGTTGATGCGCATTGTGCTTGAGGCATTTGGTTCGCAGATTCTCGTGTGGCAGCAAATCATTATTGCGGTGGCGCTGATGTCGATCATCATCGGCGCGGTTGGCGCAATTGGTCAGCAAAATCTCAAGCGCCTGATGGCGTACAGCTCGATCAACAATGTGGGCTTCATCCTCATCGGTCTGGCCACCGGAACAGAGCAAGGCATTGCTGCCATGCTGGTCTATCTGACGATTTATGTGGCCATGACCTTGGGCGGCTTTGTGTGCTTGATGCAACTCAAGGACAAAGACGGCAACTATCGCGAAGAATTTGCCGATATCGCTGGCTTGTCAAAGACGCGCCCGGCGCTCGCAGCTGCCTTTGCCATTTTCATGTTCAGCCTAGCGGGCATTCCGCCATTGTTCGGCTTTTGGGGTAAGCTGGTGGTATTCAATGCTGCTGTCGCCGCCGGTCTGCTGCCATTGGCGGTCATCGGTATCGCGGCTTCGGTTATTGGCGCATTCTATTACCTTAAGGTTGTCAAGGTGATGTACTTTGATGATGCGGCTGATGTTATCGCCGACAGCGATGACAAGGTGCTTGTCTGGACCGGTGGCATTCTTGCCGCGGTCAACTCACCGCTTGGGTATTTTGCCATTCCCGTGCTCGGCGTTTGGACAGCGGTCGCTGCGAAGGCGCTGTTCTGACGCTGATATTCGAAGAGGTTGCGCTCACAGGGTCAACGAACGCGGATTTGTTGACGCGCGCGGCGCAGGGCGCTCCGGAAGGATTATGGCTTCGCGCTGATACGCAGGACGGCGGCAGAGGGCGTCTGGGCCGCAGCTGGGAAAGCCCAAAGGGCAATCTGTTCGCAAGCACCATTGTTCGTCTGCGCGATACCGATCCCGCTCCAGCCAGTCTGGCGTTTGTCACGGCATTGGCCGTGTTCGATGCCATCCGGCAGATCGCGCCGCAGGTCGACATTTCCCTGAAATGGCCAAATGACATTCTTTCGCGCGATGGGTCTAAATTGTGCGGGATATTGTTGGAACGATCGGCCGACGCGGTCATTGTTGGCATTGGGCTGAACCTGGTTTGGCATCCTAAAAATCTGGACCGCAAAGTGTCAGACTTGCGCGCGCTTGGCGCCACACCACCTGACGCGCAGTCGAGCGTGGAAATCATCGCCGATGCCTTTGCGCGTTACCTGGCGATATGGCGGCTGTCGGGTACGGGGCCGATTATCCGGCAGTGGGAAGAATGTGCGCATCCGCGTGGAACCGCGTTATCGGCGCGATTGCCGGATGGCGAAGAATTGGCCCCACCGGTGCGCGAACTCGGGGAGCGGGG
>CAZCXQ010000175.1:0-4574 GCA_964502655.1 uncultured Sphingorhabdus sp. | reverse complement strand
ACAAGGCATTTGAATTGATGCACGCGGGGAAAAGCATCCGCAGCGTCGTGGTGTTCTAAATGACCTCAATCGCTGACATCGTCGCCGAACATGCGCACCGGGAAGGGCCGCTGCTGCCTATCCTGCATGACGTGCAAAAAGCGTTCGGCTATGTTAGCGAAGATGCCATGCGCGACATTGCACAGGCGCTGAACCTCACCCGGGCGGAAGTGTACGGCGTCGTGAGCTTCTACCATGATTTCCGCAAAGAAGCCGAAGCGCGGCCCATATTGAAATTGTGCCGTGCAGAGGCGTGCAAGGCACGCGGTGTCGATGCGTTGGTGCCGATTGCGGAAAACCAAAGCCGCGTGAAGGTAGAGGCTGTCTATTGCCTTGGCCTATGCTCGGTTGGTCCAGCTGCATTGGTTGGCGACCAAGTCATCGCCCGATTGGACGCCACGCGCCTTAGTTCATTGTTGGAGGCCATGTGACGGTCCGGATATCCAATGACGCCGTTGCGCTCGCCTGTGGCGCGGATGCCGTTGCGGATGCTTTTGCCGCGGCGGGCGTCGAAGTCGAACGCGTGTCCAGCTGGGGCATGCACTGGATGGAACCGTTGGTTGACATTGACGGCGTGGGCTATGGTCAAGTCTCGGCCGATCAAGTTCCTTCGATCTTAAGCGGTGACGTTAAATCCATCGGACGGATTGAGGACCACCCCTTCATCGCCAGGCAGAACCGGTTGACGTTTGCGCGGGCAGGCAAGACACGGCCGACATCGCTGGACGATTATTACGCATCGGGTGGCTGGCTGGGTCTTGGTCAAGCCCGCGCAATTGGCGCGGAAGCAACCATCGAAACAATCATGGCATCGGGCCTTCGCGGCCGCGGCGGCGCGGGTTTTCCGGCTGGCATTAAGTGGCGGACGGTGGCGGACGACCCTGCTGAACAGAAATATATCGTCTGCAACGCCGACGAGGGCGACAGCGGAACCTTTGCCGACCGGATGGTGATGGAAGGCGACCCGTTCATGCTGATCGAAGGCATGGCGATTGCCGGGTTCGCCGTCGGCGCGAGCAAAGCCTATATCTACATCCGTTCCGAATATCCGCACGCCATTGCCAAAATGGAAGCCGCTATCCGGCTGTCTGCGCATTTGATTGCGCCATTTGTCGTGGAAGTCCGCGTTGGCGCGGGCGCATATATTTGCGGCGAAGAAACCTCGCTCTTGAATAGCCTTGAAGGCAAGCGGGGCGAAGTGCGCGCCAAGCCCCCTCTGCCCGCGCTGGAGGGCCTGTTTGGCAAACCAACAGTGGTCAACAATGTGCTGACGCTGGCTGCCGTGCCATGGATATTGGCGCATGGCGGTGAAGCATACGCCGCCTATGGCATAGGCAGGTCAAAGGGGACGATGCCCGTCCAGCTTGCCGGAAATGTCAAACATGGCGGCCTGTTCGAAGTCGCGTTCGGTATTACGCTTGGCGAGCTGGTCAACGATATCGGTGGAGGCACGGCAAGCGGTCGCCCGGTGCGCTGTGTTCAAGTCGGTGGGCCATTGGGCGCGTATATTCCGCCTGCCCAGTTTGATCTGCCCTTCGATTATGAGGCGTTCGCCGCGGCGGATGCGCTGATCGGCCATGCAGGGATTACCGTTTTTGATGACAGCGTCGACATGGCACAAATGGCGCGCTTTGCGATGGAATTTTGTGCGATTGAAAGCTGCGGCAAATGCACGCCCTGCCGATTGGGCAGCACGCGCGGCGTCGAAACGATCGACCAGATTATTGCAGGCAATAATGTCGACGCCAATCTGGCTTTGCTTGCCGATCTTGCCGAAACCATGAAGTTCGGTTCACTGTGCGCGATGGGCGGATTCACCCCCTACCCCGTTATGAGTGCAATCAAACTGTTCCCCGAAGATTTCAAATGAAACGGCTGGGCGCGATCATTGCCGGCGGCAAGGCTACGCGCTTTGGGAGCGACAAGGCAGCTGCACCCCTGAATGGAACCGCGCTGATCGAACATGTCGCCGATGGCTTGCGCGATCAGGTCGACAAATTGATTGTCTGTGGGCGTGCTTGGCCGGGCATGGATTGGGTCGAAGACCGACCATTCGCAGGAATGGGGCCTTTGGGTGGCCTGAATGCCGCGCTGCATTATGCGCAGCAAAATGGGTTTGATGCGGTGGTGACCGCGGGTTGTGATGTCGTACCCGTGGCGCAGTTTCCGATAGATCGCCCGTCTGAACGCGCCATCTATATTGATAGTCATTATCTGTTTGGCGTCTGGCCTGTCGCACTTGCGCCATTGCTGGACAGACATCTGCGTCATCAGGATAATCTATCTATGCGCAACTGGATTGCCGTATCCGGCGCGCAAGCAATCACATCCGCTGATGTTTTTCACAACTTGAATACACCCCGGGAACTGGCACAATATGCTGCTCAACGGTCGAATATGGGTATAAGGTAGACATATGACATACCAGCCGCAAAATGATTTCGGGACCCCGGAAAGCCGTTCGGACGAAACAGTTTCGCTTACGATTGACGGCCGCAATGTAACTGTACCTGCAGGGACAAGCGTCATGCGCGCTGCGGCCGAACAAGGCACGTCGATCCCCAAATTATGCGCCACCGACAGCGTTAAAAGCTTCGGATCATGCCGCTTGTGCTTGGTCGAAATCGATGGCCGCCGAGGGACCCCAGCGAGTTGCACGACCCCTGTGGAACCCGGCATGGTTGTGCGCACGCAAACCCCGCATCTGGCAAAATTGCGCAAAGGTGTGATGGAGCTGTATATCTCCGACCATCCGCTCGATTGCCTGACATGCGCCGCCAATGGCGATTGCGAATTGCAGGATCAGGCCGGCGCCGTTGGTTTGCGCGATGTCCGCTATGATGTGCAGGCCACGCATCTTGGGCAGGAAAAAGATCACTCCAATCCCTATTTCGATTTTGATCCCAGCAAATGTATCGCCTGTTCGCGTTGCATCCGCGCCTGCGACGAAGTGCAGGGCACCCTTGCGCTGACCATGGAAGGCAGGGGTTGGGACTCCAAGATTTCTGCAGGTCTCGCGAGCGATAATTTCCTCGGCTCTGAATGCGTGTCTTGCGGCGCTTGCGTGCAAGCCTGCCCGACCGCGACGTTGGTTGAAAAGAAAGTGGTCGAAGTCGGCACACCCGAACGCAGCGTTGTGACGACCTGCGCTTATTGCGGTGTTGGCTGCACCTTCCGCGCCGAAATGCGCGGCGAACAACTGGTGCGGATGGTCCCTTACAAAGACGGTAAGGCCAATCGCGGACATAGCTGCGTAAAGGGCCGCTTTGCCTGGGGCTATGCGCAGCATCAGGAACGCATATTGAAGCCGATGATCCGCAAGTCGATCAGCGATCCTTGGCGCGAAGTCGAATGGGACGAAGCATTTGCCTACACCGCGTCCGAACTGAAACGGATTAGCGCAAAATATGGCCGCAACGCCCTTGGCGGAATCACCTCAAGCCGTTGCACCAATGAAGAAACCTTCCTTGTGCAAAAACTTATCCGGGCTGGCTTTGGCAATAACAATGTCGATACCTGTGCGCGTGTATGCCATTCACCCACCGGATACGGCCTGAAAACAACTTTTGGCACCAGCGCGGGAACGCAGGATTTTGACAGCGTGGAAGACACTGACGTCATCCTGATCATCGGGGCCAACCCCACCGACGGACACCCGGTATTTGCCAGCCGGATGAAGCGCCGTTTGCGCGGACAGGATGGTCGCCCGGGCGCCAAGTTAATCGTCATCGACCCGCGCCGTACCGACATTGTCCGTTCGCCGCATATCGAGGCGCAGCACCATCTTCCGCTCCGCCCCGGCACCAACGTTGCCGTGCTGACGGCGATGGCCCATGTCATCGTCACCGAGGGTCTCGCCGATGAGGCATTCATTCGGGAGCGTTGCGACTGGGACGAATATAGCCATTGGGCTGAGTTCGTTTCGCAAGCGCGCAATAGCCCCGAAAATCTGCAGCCGGTAACGCTGGTGGATGCCGAAGAGCTTCGCGCAGCCGCACGGCTTTATGCCACAGGTGGCAATGGAGCGATCTATTACGGCCTTGGTGTCACCGAACATTCGCAAGGCAGCTCAACCGTTATGGCCATCGCAAACTTGGCGATGGCGACCGGCAATATTGGCCGCCGGGGTGTCGGTGTTAATCCGCTGCGTGGCCAGAACAATGTCCAAGGCGCCTGCGATATGGGCAGCTTCCCGCATGAACTTGCCGGATATCGCCACATTAGCGATGGCAATACGCGGAAATTGTTTGAAGATGACTGGGGCGTAACACTGGATCCCGAACCCGGCCTGCGCATCCCCAACATGCTCGATGCCGCGGTCGATGGCGTATTCAAGGCGCTATATTGCCAGGGCGAAGACATCCTCCAATCCGATCCAAACACCGCCCATGTGTCGGCTGGGCTGGCGGCGATGGAATGTGTGATTGTCCACGAACTTTTCCTGAACGAGACCGCCAACTACGCGCATATCTTCCTGCCGGGATCGACCTTCCTTGAAAAAAATGGCACGTTCACCAATGCCGAACGCCGCATTC
>CAZCXQ010000174.1:0-4631 GCA_964502655.1 uncultured Sphingorhabdus sp. | reverse complement strand
CGGAAAAGCCGTGCGCATAAAAAATATTTCCTTTGCGCCCCATGTGCGGCAGCCGGTTCATCGTCACGCCCACGGCACCTCCCCATGCATAATCGATATCTGTCTGGGCAAGCGAGGGAAAGACCTCAACCATATGCTTTCGGACAAATCCTGCGATGTCGGCAGGTGGGCGTCGGACATATTTCTCTCCACCGCCGAAAATCAGGCGTTTATCCGCGCTCAACCGGAAATAGTTCAGAACAAACCGGCTGTCCGCAATAGCCGCATCACTGGGCAAAAGCTGGTCAGCGTTGGGCAACGGCGCTGTCGCGATGTTATAATTCATAATGGGAACAGTGTAGCGGCCAAGTTCCGGCGCAATATCGCCCGTCCAGTTGTCGGTGGCAATGATCACGTGACGGGCGTTGAGCGATCCTGTCCCCGCCGCGATCTTGACATGGCCGCCCCGGTCCAAAGGTATTTGCGCAGCGCTATGTTCGAATATCAAAACACCCGCCGCCAGCGCGGCTTTTGCTAGACCAAGCGCGTAATTCAGCGGATGAAAATGCCCGCCTTTGCTGTCATACAGCCCGCCGTGATAATCACCGCCATTGATGTGCTTGTGTAGGTCTGCAGGCGCGACAATTTCGACTGAATCCCAACCAAATTCGCGTGACAAGAATTCCGCCTCGCGCTGCATATCCTCGAAATGTCCAGACTTATAGGCGGCTTCCAGATGGCCGGATTTCAGATCGCATGGGATATCATGCTTTACGATGCGGTCGTGCACACGCGCGCCTGCGCCCCATGCCAAATCGAATATCGCTTTTGCCCGCTCTCGCCCAAACGCCGCGTCGATTTCACGCATCGACCAACGCAGGCCGGGAATAAGCTGCCCGCCATTGCGTCCTGATGCGCCAAAGCCGATACTTTGGGCCTCAACTAACGCGACTTTCAGCCCTTTTTCGGCGCAGGCTAATGCAGCAGACAGGCCGGTAAAGCCGCCGCCAATGACAGCGACGTCGCAATCCAAAGCATAATCGAGCGGACGCTGCGTTTCCCAGCCATGCGCGGTCGCGCGGTAATAGCTGTCATTCAACCGATCAGGCATCACACCCTCAGCAACAAATGCTCGCGTTCCCAGCTTGATACGACCGATTGATAATTGAACAATTCATAGTCTTTGATGGCATAGAAAATGTCGAAAAACTCTTCACCAATCAGGTTGCGGACGGGCTTACACGCGCTGAAGCGGTCCAGCGCCGCTTCCAAAGTCCGGGGCAATGTCCGCGCACGATTATAGGCGCTGCCCGTGATCGCCTTTGCCGGGATCATGCGTTCCACCATACCAATATAGCCACAGACTAAGGATGCGGACATCGCGAGATAGGGGTTGGAATCCGCGCCGGGCAAACGGTTTTCGACACGGCGATTGGCCTTGTCAGAAATCGGCACACGGAAGCCGCAGCTGCGGTTATCTTCGCCCCATTGGACATTAATCGGTGCGGCGCTGTCGGGACGCATCCGTCGGAAGCTGTTCACATTGGGCGCCCAAAGCGGCGATACTTGCGGCATGAACTTCACAAGCCCCGCGATGTAGCTCCGGAACAGCGCGCTGTCGCGGCCATTGGCGTTCGAAAACAAATTGCGGCCGGTTTCGGCATCCACCACCGATTGGTGCAGATGCATCGCGCTGCCCGGTTGGCCAGCCATCGGGTTGGCCATGAATGTCGCAAAGACGCCGTGCTGTTTGGCCACGGCCCGCACGACTCGCTTGAACAGAAATACTTGATCCGCAAGCTTCAGCGGGTCGCCATGCAGAAAGTTGACCTCAAGCTGGGCAGCACCCATTTCATGGATCATTGTGTCGATGTCGAGACCCATCAATTCACAGTCATCATAGATGTGATCGATAATGTCTTCATATTCATTCATCGCCTCAAGCCCATAAGGCTGGCTCGCCGTTTCCGCCCGACCGCTTGACCCCGTGGGAGGAACCAACGGGAAATCAGGGTCGACATTTTGGCTGACGAGATAAAATTCAACCTCGGGCGCAATGATGGGTTTCCACCCGCGATTGGCGTAAAGGGCCAGTATCTTTTTCAATATCGTGCGCGGCGCGATTTCCACTTCAGTGCCATCGCCGTGGAAAACGTCGGCAATCACAAATGCGGTGGGCGATTTGAAACCGGGCGCGACGCAAATGGTGTCTGGATCAGCAATCAGGATTTTGTCCGGATCCTTATCCCAAATATCTTCGATATCTTCGGGATAATGGCCGTCGATTGTGCAGATAAAGACGCTACCGGGAATGCGGAGCGATTTATCGCGGACAGACGACAGGAATTTCTTGGCCGGCAAAACCTTGCCGCGCTGCACGCCGTTAATGTCGGGAACGATGCATTCGACCTCGTCGATCTTATGCTCGGCTATCCAATTGGCGAGGTTTATAGTCATAAAACAATATGTGCGCAGACCGACTTGAAAAGGTCAAGCCAGCCCGCGCACATCATGGAATTCAATTTACGGTATTAGAAACCGTAGCTGAGCGAAAATACGACGCCAGCCGCGCTGTCTTTGAATGCAAACACCGAACGACGGTTGGTGTCGACATAAGATGCGCCAACAGTAAAGCCTGCAACATTAGCGGTCAGACCAAGCGACCAATCAACCTTTTCGTTGCCAGCAGTAAACGCGCCATCTTCAACGCCCATTGATCCAACGATCGAAATTGGGGAGTCAGGCAAAGCAACCGACGCATTGGTAGCGAAATAGATGTTATCGGTGTTACCGGTGTTGTCCTGGCTTGGGACGTAGCTCAATTGTACGCCAACGGTTGCTGGACCGACTGTTGAGCCAAGCTTACCGGTCAGCTCAAGATAGTTGAAGCTGGATACGCCCGGATAGACGTAATAAGTCGCACCGATGTCGTAAGTCAGTTCTTCACCGCCCGAAAAACCGGCATAGAGATCAACTTCCGTATCATCGCCCGCATTTTCGGAGAGATTTGAAGCCCACGCGCCGACATAAAAGCCGGACTCGTGCTTGACGGTCAAATATGGCTGAAGTGCAAAGCCCTTGTCAGACAGCGATACGCCGCGGAAACGATAGTCGGATACCACAGCGGCACCACCTGAAACAGTGATAGGACCAGAGGCTTCCTCAGCCGCCGCGTCTTGGGCGAACGCAGGAACAGAAATGGCCATCGCGCTCATCGCGACGCTCATTGTTGCCAGCTTCAAAATGGATTTACGCATAAAATTACCCCTTCTTAGGTACACAAAAAACTGCGCCGAAAGCGACCGCATAGCGCTACATCCGGCAGATACCGTTCTATCCCGCTAAATCTAAATGCCTGCGCAATACCGATATATATCGGTCTGCGCTTTATTGTGCAGGTGCACACAAACATCAAAACTTACCGCAGGCAAGTCATTTTGTGTCAATGTCATTGTCCTTTTTACATCATGTGACAAAACCGTCACAGTCTGACGCAGGATTGTGACATAGGCGAGCACACTACCGAGTAACGCCGCACACCTTTGGTCAATGATTAGGGCGTTACAAACTTGCCGCCCAGTTTGTTTTCAAGCAGTTAGTCAAACAGCCGCGGCGGGACGGTGCGGTTGACGACTTCACGCAACGCAAAGGCGGTTTCGATGCGCGCGACCCTTGGCAATCGGGCAATTTCCTGCCGGTGGATGAACTCATAGTCCTCAATGGAGGCTGCACGTACGACGAGCAAATAGTCGTTCCTACCGCTCATAAGGTGACAGCGGATGGTTGACGGGCTTTCCACCACGGCGGCTTCAAATGCCGCCATTGCCTCTTCGCTTTGGCTATCGAGCGTGATGGTGACCATCACCGTTGCCGCGAGGCCAAGTTTGCGCAGATTCACGTCCGCGCGATAGCCACGCAGGATCCCTTCATCCTCCAATGATTTTTGCCGCCGCGCAGCCGCGCTCGGCGACAGCCCGGCCGCTTCCCCCAATTCCGCCTGCGTTGCCCGTCCATTCTGCACGAGTGCGCCCAATAATTTGCGGTCTGTTCGATCAAGCTGCATAAATTCTTCGCCAATATAAATAATTTCGACAATTCTATGCGTATATTCACGCAAACAGGCGAATCTTTGCACAGTATCGTCATATCGAAGATGCTATTTCCGATACAGATAAATTTTCAGGAGTGAGATTATGCGTGTCGGCGTCCCCAGCGAAATCAAAGTGCATGAATATCGTGTTGGTTTAACCCCCGGCGCGGTTCGTGAATATGTCGCCCATGGCCATCAGGTTATGGTGCAATCGGGCGCAGGCGCGGGCATCATGGCCAGCGACGATGCCTATCGCGCAGCGGGTGCCCAAATCGCCGCAACAGCTGCCGAAATCTTTGCTGGCTGCGACATGATCGTAAAGGTCAAGGAACCCCAGCCGAGCGAATGGGTCCTGCTGCGCCCCGGGCAGTTGCTTTTCACCTATCTGCACCTCGCCCCAGATCCTGAACAGGCCAAAGGTTTAATCGCCAGTGGCTGCATCGCTATCGCGTATGAAACCGTCACCGATGACAAGGGCACCCTGCCCCTGCTGGCCCCCATGAGCGAAGTTGCTGGCCGCTTGGCCATTGAGGCAGCAGGCGAAGCGATGCGTCGCAGCAAG
>CAZCXQ010000173.1:0-4635 GCA_964502655.1 uncultured Sphingorhabdus sp. | reverse complement strand
AGCCGGCCCTTGCTTTGCCCATCGGCGGGCGCAAGGCGGTTGATACCGACATCAATGACCACCGCGCCCGGTTTCAACCAGTCGCCCCTCACCATTTCAGCGCGGCCGACGGCTGCGACAACAATATCCGCGCGCCGCACCACATCGGACAAATCCTGCGTGCGGCTGTGCGCGATGGTGACGGTGCAATTTTCAGCGAGCAACAATTGCGCCATTGGTTTGCCGACAATGTTGGAACGTCCGATCACGACGGCATTCTTGCCGGACAAATCGCCCATATGGTCTTTTAAGAGCATCAGGCAGCCCAAAGGCGTGCACGGCACAAAAGCATCCTCACCCACCGCAAGCCGCCCTGCATTGACCACATGGAACCCATCGACATCCTTGGCAGGGTCAATCGCGGCAATGACCGCCTTGTCGTCCATATGGGCTGGCAAGGGCAACTGAACCAGAATGCCATCAACAGCCGGATCGGCATTGAGTGTTTCGACCAATGCGATCAGTTCATCCTGCGAAACCGAAGCCGACAACTTATGTTCAAAGCTTTTCATTCCAGCTTCGACCGTCGCCTTTTTCTTGGACCCGACATAGACTTGGCTCGCGGGGTCTTCGCCCACCAACACAACCGCGAGACCGGGGCTTCTGCCTGTTTTGGTTACAAAATCAGGGACTAAAGCTGCGATCCGTTCGCGCAAATTGGCTGCAAAGCCTTTGCCGTCAATGATCATAGCAGTGCTCACATGCCCGCCATTGAGATATCACTGGCAAGGCCCATCAGGAGCATCTGCAGAATGCGCAGACCGATCAGCAACACCATTGGCGAAAAATCAATCATGCCGGTGTCAGGCAGGATTTTGCGGATGGGCCTTAAAAACGGGTCAAGAATGACATTCAACGCTTGCCAGATTGACGAGACGATATTGTTCGAAAGGCTGACGACGTTAAACGCGATGAGCAGGCTCAAAATGAACTGAACGATGACAACCGTCGACAGGATCGTCATCAGATAGCCAATAATGGAAATGAGCGCGAGAAGCATGATATTCTCCGAATAGGTCTGGCGTTGGCAATTAGCCGAGCCAAGGCGCTGTATCAACACCCTAAAACAGTGATGGCCTGTTTCACTTATGAATAAGCGTGCCTGCACCTTTCACGGTGAACATTTCGATCAACATCGCGTGGCTCGTGCGCCCGTCGAGAATAACCGCTGCGTCCACGCCCGATTCCACCGCATCAACGCAGGTCTGAATTTTGGGAATCATGCCGCCGCTAATCGTGCCGTCGCTTTGCAGCTTGGCAATCGCCGCAGGATCCAGATCGGTCAGCAGCTCGCCCGATTTGTCGAGCACGCCGGCAACATCGGTCAAAAGGAACAACCGCGACGCACCAAGCGCACTTGCCACCGCGCCCGCCATGGTGTCGGCGTTGATATTGTACGTATGCCCGTCTGCGCCAACGCCAATGGGCGCAATGACCGGAATCATGCCCGCGGCGCTGATCGTATCAATGACGCTGCGGTCGACCGTCGTCGGTTCGCCAACAAAGCCCAAATCGATATTGCGTTCGATATGGCTGTCCGGGTCTTTCTGCGTCCGCTGCACCTTCGTTGCGGTAACAAAGCCGCCGTCTTTGCCGGATATGCCAAGCGCTTTACCACCCGCAGCGTTGATCCAGCCGACCAGTTCCTTATTTATGGCCCCCGAAAGCACCATTTCGGCGATCTTCGCCGTTTCAGCGTCTGTGACGCGCAAACCGTCGACAAACTGGCTTTCCACACCCAATTTTTTGAGCATAGCACCGATTTGCGGGCCGCCGCCATGGACGACGACAGGGTTAATGCCGACGGCTTTTAACAACACGACATCATCGGCGAAATCGCGCGCCAGACCAGCATCGCCCATCGCATGACCGCCATATTTTACGACAAATGTCTTGCCCGCATAACGCTGCAAATAAGGCAGAGCCTCGGTAAGCGTTTCGGCTTTGGCTAGGTTGGCGGGATTAATCGTCATGCTGCGCCTTCTGCGTCAAGTTTGCGGCCGATACGGACGACCAGAGCAATGACCAGCGGCACCATGACCGCCGACAGGACAATTTTGGCAATCATCTGCCCAACCATCAGATCAGCGATAGGGCGCACGCCATAGAAGGACACGGTGATGAAGATCAGCGTGTCGACAATCTGCGACAAGGCAGCGGCGACAAAACCACGAACCGCAAGGAACTTGCCCGACGTGCCTTTCAGCCGCGCAAACAACCAGACATTCAACGACACCGATACGCCATAAGCGAGGATGCCCGCTGCCATCATCCGCCCGCTTTGGCCGACGATGACCGGAAAGGCTTCTTTGGCGGGTTCATACATTTCAGGATCGGTCGGCAACTGAAGAACGAAATAGGCAAGACCAATCGCAATGAACAAAGGCACAAAACCATAACGCACCAAACGGTCAGCGATGGCGCGTCCATGCATTTCGGCAATGGCACTTGAAACCGCGATCAGCGTCAGAAACGGAAAAATCCCCGCTTCAACGGCAAGCGGCCCAATCGCAACCTGCTTCGCACCTAAAAATCCGCCCAAGGGGACCATGCCCCCATAGAAGATGGCAAAAACAAACAAGGAGCGCGGAATGGCGCTTAATGATACGCCGGATGTGGTCTGGTCAGTCATGAGAAACTGACTAGCGTCTAATTTTATTGGCGCAAGGCCAACGATGGCGCTAGGTATCGCGGCAATACATCGGGGTTGGGGACTTTATGCATATTTTATTGAGCCTTGCAGGGATGATCGTCATTCTCGCGATCGCCATTTTGCTCTCGTCAAACCGGCGCGCCATCAAGTTCCGCGTGGTTGGCGCAGCCTTTGCCTTGCAGGCCAGCGTCGCTGCCCTCGTCCTCTACACCTCATGGGGTAAGGTCGCGCTCAATGCCGCATCTACCGGCGTTTCGAACCTGCTCGGCTATTCAGCGAAGGGCACGCAGTTTATTTTTGGCCCGCTCGCCTCTCCCGAAATCGGCGGCAACAGCTTTGCGATTGCGGCGCTTCCCGTCATCATCTTCTTTGCGTCGCTGATCTCGATCCTCTATTATCTGGGCATCATGCAATATGTCATCCGCTGGATCGGTGGTGGTTTGCAAAAGATTACCGGCATTTCAAAAGTCGAAAGCCTGTGCGCTGCCGCCAATATTTTCGTGGGCCAGTCGGAATCGCCACTTGTCATCCGCCCCTATCTGGCCAATTTGAAACCGGAACAGCTTTTCTGCGTCATGACCGTGGGCATGGCGGGCGTTGCCGGAACCATATTGGCCGCTTACGCATCCATGGGCATCCGCATCGATTATCTGCTCGCAGCAGCGTTCATGTCCGCACCGGGCGGCATTTTGATGGCGAAGCTGATGATGCCCGACATGCCCGCAGTGGTGCTGGCCGAGGGCGATCCTGCGCTCGCGAACCCGCACCCTGATGATGAACCGGTCATGGTCCATGATGATGGCGAAGAAAAGCCCGCCAACATTATCATGGCTGCTGCACAGGGCGCACAAACCGGCGTTAAGCTGGCGGTGGCAGTCGGCGCGATGGTCCTTGCTTTCGTTGCGTTGGTTGCGCTGGCCAACGGCATATTGGGCGGCATCGGTGGCTGGGTTGGTCAGCCTGACCTGAGTTTCCAGCAAATTGTCGGCTATGCCTTTGCACCCGTAATGTTCCTTTTGGGTGTGCCATGGCATGAAGCGATTCAGGCTGGTGGCCTGTTCGGGACCAAAATCGTTCTGAACGAATTCGTCGCCTTCATTGATTTGGGCGCACTGAAAGAACTTTCCGCACCAACCGTCGGCATCGTGACCTTCGCCTTGTGCGGCTTTGCGAATTTCAGCTCGATTGCCATTCAAATGGCTGTGACGGGAAGCCTTGCGCCAAACCAGCGGCCAATCATTGCCAAGCTGGGCTTGAAGGCGCTTGCTGCCGGATCGCTATCGAACCTGATGAGCGCGGCGCTGGCCGGTTTGTTCCTGTCGTTGGGCTAATTAATTTTCGCCAGCTGCCCGCTTTAATTCATAGAGCAGATCAAGCGCAGCCCGCGGGCTAAGTGCGTCGATATCAAGGCCAGTCAGCTTTTCCCGCAAGGCATCAACCTTGGCTTCGGCGGCGTCGAGCGCGGCACTGAACAATGGCAGGTCGCCGAGACCCGCGGCCAAGCCGCCGGTTTCCGCGCGGCCTTTTTCGAGCTTCTCCAGCACGGTCTTTGCCCGCGCAACGACTTGCGGCGGAAGACCGGCAAGCTTTGCCACTGCGATACCGTAGCTGCGGTCGGCGGGACCATCGCCAAGCTCGTGGAGCAAGACAAGGTCGCCCTTATACTCCTTGGCGCGGACATGGTGCAGCGACAACGCATCGAGGCTGTCCGACAGGCGGGTCAGTTCGTGATAATGCGTTGCGAACAGGCATCGGCAGCGATTGGTTTCGTGAATGCCCTCCACCACCGCCCATGCAATGGCAAGGCCGTCATAAGTCGATGTGCCGCGCCCAACCTCGTCCAAAATCACAAAGCTGCGTTCAGTTGCCTGCGCAAGAATGGCCGCCGTTTCGACCATTTCGACCATGAAGGTCGACCGCCCGCGCGCAAGATTATCCGATGC
>CAZCXQ010000172.1:0-4671 GCA_964502655.1 uncultured Sphingorhabdus sp. | reverse complement strand
CGTCAAATGCGCGATGCACGGTGGGTTTGCCACGGCGCAAATCATCATCATCCATGCAGGGCAGGTCGTCGTGCACCAGCGAATAGACGTGAATGGCCTCAACCGCCGTACCAACGCGCAAAGCGGTTTTGCGGTCGACATGGAACAAGGCTGCGGTGGCCGTTACCAACAACGGGCGAAGGCGCTTGCCGCCGCCAATCGTTGCGTGCCGCATCGCTGCATATAAACGGTCGCGTGCGTCCCCGGGTAATGTCAGCAGCGTGTCGAATTCTTGATCAACATCTGCTGCGATGGTGCTCAGCGCATCTTGAAGCAGCGAGGATGTCGAAACCTGCGACATCACATTTATCCGGCGTCGAACGATGTGGTGCCCGTTGGCGCACCGTCAGGGCCAAGCGTAATCGCTTCAATCCGTGCTTTCGCCATATCAAGCCGTTGCTGGCACAGCGCCCGCAGCGTGTTGCCGCGTTCATAGAGTGCAATGGACTCATCAAGCGGCGCTTCACCGCTTTCCAGCTTATGGACGATATCCTCAAGCGCGCGTAGCGCCTGTTCGAAATTTAGTTCAGCAACGTCGTCAGTCATCACACTGCAATGACGGCGGGCGGGCGATGGGTCAAGTGTTCGCGCTATCGAATTTTATACGCCCGACTTTAACAGCCAGTCGTGGAAAATCTTGACGGCGCGCTGCTTCAGCGCGCGCGGGCGGCACACAAACCAATAGCTATAGGGGCTTTCGACCTCTGTATCGAAAAGACGCGTCAGGCGTGGATCACGCGCGTCCGAAAAATGGCTTCCGTGCATGATCGCGACGCCCAGTCCATTGGCGGCTGCTTCAAGCATGAGCGCGCCGCTATCCAAGCTATCAATGGCGGCGGGCTTTAAGCGGGGCACGCCCATCGCCTGACGCCACGCATCGAATATCATCGGCATATCGCTGTGGACCATAACCGTATGCTTGGCCAGATCTTCCGGCTTTTGTACATTATGTTCTTGGGCCCATTGTTCCGAAGCAATTGCATAGACAAGGTTGCGGTCGAGGCGAACGCTGTAGAGTTTTGGGTCAACCTCGGCAGCGATGATGATCGCGGCATCAATCACATCGCCCAACAGATTTTCCGCATGGCCAGAGGTGTCAACGTCGATATGCAGCTTCGGAAAAGCTTTCCGCAATTCGGGGAGGCGCGGGATAAGGCGTTGTGAACCAAAAAGCGGAAGCAAGCCGAGGCGCAGGCGATATTCGCCGCCACGGCCAGCAAGTTCTTCAACGGCTTCGGCCATCGCATCCATCGCCGGCTCGACAGCCGCCAGCAAGGTTTCGCCATCGGCGTTAATGACCATCGCTTGAGCGCGGCGGTCGAACAGCGATTTGCCGATAAAGTCTTCAAGTGCTTTAATGCGGCGGCTTAAGGCAGGAGGTGATAGCGACAGTTCACTGGCCGCGGCTTTGGCCGAACCCAATTTCGCGACGCGCAAAAAGGCTTCCAATGACCGTAATGGGGGCAATCTGCGCATATCATCTCCTTTTTTGTCGCACCGCAACAAAAATGATTTGATTCCGCGATCGTACAAATGTCGCAGAATTCAGGATGTTCTTATAAATAGCAGTTGCATGATATGCAACTGCTATTGCACTGTTCGCACTTGCACAAAAAATGAAATATCGCGATAGGAGACAAGCCTTATAGGCATCCTCTCCTAAAGACTTATTCAGGGTCGGCTTCGGTCGGCCCTTTTTTTTGCGTAAAATCTGCTTCTGTTCATCGAGCCGACATGATGTGGAGACTTAGCAATGATGCGGCCTGCGCGTTACGCTTCGGCGGGAACAATCAACGCCCGCCTGCCCCAAATGATCAGAAAGACCAATGCGGCAGAGATGAGAATGAAGGTTGCTGGCTCCCACCAGTTCAATAGGGCGACGCCGACGGCTGGTGCAAAAATATAGGCTGCGCCATTGATCGATGCGATTTTACCCGCAACATCGCCTTGCTCGTGCCGCCGGACAGCCAATGAGGCACCTGCGGTAAATCCCGGCCGGAACAGCCCAAAGCCCAAAGACGCAATCGCAAAACCAGTGCTGATGCCGTAAAAATCGTGGCTAACGCCCGTTAATATGGTGCCAATCAGCGCCAGTATCGAACCCCAAAGTACTGAACTGCGTGCGGCGAGGGACAAGATCGGGATCAATCCCCATTGCGCCAATAACGTCGCCATCGCACCTATCAGCATGACTGAGCCACTGGCCTGCACCGCTTCCCAAGGGCGATCATGCAGCCCAAGGCGATCGCGGACGAGGAAGCCGACAACGCCCAGGATGATTGCCTGCGCGTGCCCGCCAATGAGGCCCGCAATAAGCCACGACGCCATTCTTTCATCGCGCCATGGCAAGCGGACTTCGGCATCGGGTACCGAGCCGAGCGCTTCGCCGTCGACGTCTTCGCTGTCGAGCGTGTTCATGGACGCGGCGTTGGGATAGGCTGCAACCGAGCCACGCGCGGCAAAGCGTGGCGTGTCATTCGGCAACTGCATATGCAAAGCGATCAGGACGGCGACGCCAAATACCGCAAACATGATCAACGGTCCGGCCAGTCCAAAGGGCGGGAACAACAAATAATGCGCGGTCGCCGGGCCGATGACTGTGCCTACGCCGAATGACGAGGCAAGCATCGACAATGCTTTCGTCCGCTCGGCGCGTTCGGTTCTTGCTGCAACATAGGCCTGAACAGCGGGCGGGGCAGCAGAACCAAAGCCGCCATACAGGCTGCGGAAGATCGCAAAGAGTATGAATGTAACAATAGGGCCGATCAGGCCAGCAAGACCAAGCCACAAGACCAATCCGCAAAGGCCCATTGATGAGATGAAGCCAATGATGCCGACACTCATTAATTGTTTGCGGCCCCGGCGGTCGGACAAGCGCGCCCATTTGGGTGCGGTGATGACCCATAAAAGTGCAGACCAGCTAAACGCGAGGCTAACCAACACATCGGGCATGTCCAGTTCGCTTGCAATGGCCGGCAATGCCGACTGCATCGCCGTATTGCCTGCGGCGGCCACGAGCATGACGAGGAAAAGGACGACGACGCGGCTGTTGGGTATGGCCTGAACTGCGCTCATGGCTTTTTCCAATCATAGCTGCGCGTGACTTCTGCGACATGCAGGCTGTAATCGCTGTACCAAAGATCGCGTCCTGCATCGCGCACAGCGATGTGTTCGGGGTGATCGCGCCATGCTTTTGCGCTGGCTTCATCAGTCCAATAGCTGACGGTTATGCCAAGCCCGTCTGACCCCCGCACTGAATCCATGGCGATATACCCCTTTTGTTGCACAGCCAGCGTTTCCATCATCGCGGCTGCACGCGCATAGCCCGTTGCGTCAGCATCGGTCCGCTGCGCCACGAAAATCACTGCTATTGTTCCTTGGGGAAGCTTTGCCATGCCGACGGCATTAGGACCGATATGTCAGACAATGCAAGCGTGGCGGAACAGATTATCAATTAACGCGTTTGCATAAACGGAGTCCAATCGTGACTAAAAGAAACGCGCAACAATTGTCCCCGGACCCATCGCATGACATTTTCAACTTTGGCCAAAGCGACGGTGCGTGACCGCATCAAAACCCGGGCCAGCCGCTTTTTTGGTCCGTGGGGCGTTTTCTTCAAAGGCTTCATCAAGCATCCGGTGATGGTCGGATCGATCATTCCGTCATCATCCAAGACCGTCAAAAAAATGCTCGCACCGGTGGATTGGGACAATACACAGCTATTCGTTGAATATGGACCGGGCGTTGGCACATTCTGCCAGCCGGTGCTGGATCGCATGCGTCCCGACGCGACCTTGTTGGTCATCGACCTGAACGAAGATTTCATCGACTATTTGCGCCGCAATATTCGCGACAGCCGCTTTATTGCGGTGCACGGGTCCGCCGCAGACGTAAACGACATTATCGGGCAGTTCGGCTTTGCGCATGCGGACTATATTTTGTCGGGATTGCCTTTTTCGACCCTGCCGAACAATTTAGGGGCGGTAATTGCAGCCGAAACAGCAAAAGCCCTTCGGCCCGGTGGCGCATTTCTGGTGTACCAGTTCCGCGCCCGTGCGCGCGATTTTATGGCGCCACATTTTCGTAAAATCGATAGCGGGTACGAACTCTGGAACATCTTGCCATGCCACCTGTTCTGGGGCTGGAAAGAATAATTACGGGTTGCGCAGCAGGCTGAACTTAATCCGCCGACCAATGGTGTAGTCCACCGAATTCACGAGGAAATATGCAAACCAACCCTTGAACCGGCTCCAAACAGTGTCGCGCGCTTTTAACAACACAGGCGTTTGTTCTTCGGATTGGGCAACCAGCCCATCGATCAACGTGCGCATATACAACGCAAGCGCATCATCCTTGATCCGGACCATGATCTCGAGATTGATGAACATGCTGCGGACGTCGAGATTGGCCGAGCCAATATACACCGCGTCATCAATGACCATCAGCTTCATGTGCAGGCGGCGCGGCTGGAATTCGTAAATCTTCGTCCGACGCCGCAGCAGGTACCGGTAGAGCAACCGTGCCGCGGGAATGGTGGCGCCATTGTCGGTTTTACCCGCCATGATGAGGCGCGATCCCTTGTTCCGCTTCGACACCTTCGCCAATCGGCGCAATATCGTTTGCGACGGGGAA
>CAZCXQ010000171.1:0-4685 GCA_964502655.1 uncultured Sphingorhabdus sp. | reverse complement strand
ACAGATGTCACGTGGTCTAATATTTTTCGCGAGCAACTCCATCACCTGAACCCCTGCGGCATGCGCAATTTGGTCACGGGTGGAATAAGGCGCTGGCGCCATATTGCTGTTTGGAAGCGAAAGGCCAATCGCTTCACCCACGCATGCCATGGTGTTCGCGGTATATTGACCGCCACAGGCACCGTGGCCAGGGCATGCAACGCGCTCAAGCTCTTCAACCTCCGACAACGGGCACGCGCCTGCCGCATATTTACCAACGACTTCAAAGACGTCCTTCACGGTCACGTCCTTTTCATGATAGCGACCGGGGAGAATGGAGCCGCCATAGACAAAGATGGATGGCACATTCAGCCGCAGCATCGCCATCATGATCCCCGGCAGCGACTTGTCGCAACCCGCAAAGCCAACCAGCGCGTCATAACAGTGCCCACGCACCGATAACTCAACCGAATCCGCGATAACCTCGCGGCTCACCAGCGACGACTTCATACCCTGATGGCCCATAGCGATGCCGTCGGTCACTGTGATGGTGTTGAACCGGCGCGGCATGCCGCCGCCCTGCTCTACGCCCTTACGCGCGATGTCCGCTTGCGCGTCTAATGTTGTATTGCATGGCGCACTATCATTGCCTGCCGACACAACGCCGACAAATGGGCGCGCAATTTCCTCAGCGGTCAAACCCATCGCATAATAATAGCTGCGATGTGGCGCGCGTTCCGGGCCAACGGAAACGTGGCGGCTGGGCAATTTGGATTTGTCGAATTGGTGTGGCATGATGGTCTCCATTATCGCCGCGGCCTTTACGCGTTTTTATGTGGTTAAGCCAAGCTGTTCCGAAACAAAATGGCACATTCTGGACAAAATATGTGCAAATCTTGCTTGGCCCGCCGCATCGCCGACCAAATCCTGTCGCATTTCAATCCCGATATAAGGAATGCCATTGGCTTCTGCATGCCGGTTCATCGTCGCGTTTAGCAATTTGCCCGAATAAGGAAGCTGATCACCGACGTTAAGGCCGGCATCCTGTAAGAACGGGATAGCCGTTTTCGATGCCGCTTCGTGCGCATTGTAGAGCACACCAACATCCCATGGACGCGCCTCGTCTGGCCGTGTTTTCAATGCGGGTGTGAAGCTATGCAGCGACAATATGAGTGCTGGCCGGCACTCCCGCAAAAGCGTTTCTAGCCTGTCATGATAGGGCCGGTGATATCGCGCTATTCGGTCCGCACGCTGCATTTGGTCCAAATCATTGCCCGCAATGCGACGTCCATCGCTTTCGCTTGGGATAGCGCCTGCTTCGTGCTCTTCGCGGTTTAAGTCGACGACCAAGCGCGAATAACGTCCGAGGAATGCGGCAAAACGCGCGTCTTGCGTCAAGATATGCGCGACCGGGTCAACGCCAATGTCCCATGCAATATGGGCATTGAGGTTATCCGCGTCCAATCCCAACGCGACGTCGCCGGGAACCGCATTTGAAGCATGGTCGCCAATAATCAGGAAACCGCCGATTTTGGGTTCGCCCAATATCCGGAATGGATCCGCCATCATCGCAGCTCGGTTCCCATCGACCACCAACGGGGCTCCAAATGCGCTTTGGCCGCTTCTAAATCCTTGGCCTCCGCAAAAAGCGCGAAGCAGGTCGCGCCTGACCCCGACATACGCACCATGGCCGGGTTGGCGCGCGCAAGCGTGTTCAAAATGTCTGTAATGGCGGGACAAATGCCCGCCGCGATGGGTTCGAGGTCGTTTCGTCCCGATGCCGCAGCTTGCCAGATGTCGCCCCGTGCCACCGGTCCCTTGTCCCCGCCGTCCCATGCCTTGAAAATGGCGGCTGTCGATACCGACTGTAGCGGGTTGACCAGCAATAAGTGCCGCGCAGGCACATTGCTGTCATCACACAATTCAAGCGCGGTTCCGGTTCCGCTGCCAAAACTTGTGCGGCTAAAAACACAGGCGGGAATGTCGGCACCCAGCGGCGCCAATATATCGGCAAGTTCCTGTTCGCTGGCCTGAATATCCCACAGTCGGTTCAACAACCGTGCCGCTGCTGCGGCGTCGGCCGAACCGCCACCGATACCCGATGCTATTGGCAGGTTCTTTGTCAGACGGATGGATGCGCCTTTGGTGATGGAAAAATGCGCGCGAAGCTGGTGCGCGGCTTGCATCACCAGATTATCGTCATCGATCGAAAGCCCGCTGCCAAAGGGCCCGTCGATGGTGAGGTCGAGCCTATCAGAAAGCGATGCCTGCAACTGATCGCCATGACGTGCAAAAGCGAACAAGGTTTCAATGTCATGATAACCGTCTTCGCGGCGCCGACGCACATGCAACGCAAGATTGATCTTGGCAAAGGCGGTCTCGGTATCCGCTGGCATCACTTCGCCGCCTTGATGTCGCCGGGCAGCCCCATGTCCAATTTTGATGATATGCGCAAAGCAACCGCTGCGTCCGCCGAAATTTGCGCGCTATTCCAAGCATGTCGCGCGTCGCGCCGGCGACCTGCCCGCCAATATGCATCGCCAAGATGCTCAAAAATCGTTGCGTCGGCATTTTCGAGCGACGCGGCTTTTTCCAACATCGTTACGGCGTCATCATATTTGCCGCTTTGAAACAAAGCCCAGCCGAGCGAGTCTGCATAAGCCGATGATGTTGGCTCTGCATCATATGCACGCCGCACAAATGCCTCGGCATTGGCAACGTCCTCACCCCGTTCCAGCATGGAATACCCCAGATAATTCAGCGCGCTCGCATTGGATGGGTCTAAAGCAATCGCTTTTTGAAGCGCCTGTTTTGCTTCATCCCACTGGCCATTTTTATCCAACGCACTGGCGAGCATCACATGAAATGAGGCACGGCTCTTGGGGGCCTGACGTTTGAAGTCATCCAAGTCCATTGCGCGCCGATATTGGGCGATAGCCTCTGGCAGACGCCCATTTTGCTGCAGCATTTGGCCAAGAAAGGTTGCGCGCGCAGCCGAATTCGCATTCTGATCATAACTGAGGCGCGCCAGTTCAACTGCGCCGTCATTGTCGCCCATATCGCGTAACAACGCCGCCTTTGCGAAAACCGCGCGTGTCCAATAAGGTGAAGCTGGCGGAATTTGATCCAAAAGCGTAACTGCATCACGGCCGCCAGATAATTTTCCCAGCGCATGTGCCGTGGTGATGATGGCAGGAGAATATTCCGGCACGGTCCATAGGGCCAACCGTGCAAGCGCAAGGCCGGGTTCCGGCGCATCCTGTTCAATCAGCGACGTTGCGATCCGGACATATAGTGCAGCAAGCCCGACATTGGGGCTGATATTCTTTGCAGCTGCGTCAACGCCATTAAACTGGCCAGCGAACTCGGAACCCATCGCGGCCCCAAGCATTGCATTTGCAAAAGCGGCATCGCCTTTATGCGCTAAAACGGGGGCGGCGCTGATGAAGAGATCACGCATGGCGTCGCCGCCAACCGAGACCATATTCCGCAGTCCCAATTTCGCTTTGGCATTTTGGCCCGTGGCGAGATCAAGATACACGATCTGGTCCACGGCGTAGAAATTGAAAAACGAATCCGTATTTCCCTCTTTAAGGGTCAAGTCATGCGTGCCCGTCTTCGCGACGGATACCCACGCGCGCAATATGGGTGCCATAAAGCCAAAATTGCTGCGGGCTTCCAATTCATCGGCCGCCAGCAACGCCATGGACCAGCGACGCTTTTGAAAGGCGTCGGTGAATAGAAGCAAGGGCCCCTCGGGCGGAACGTCGTTTTTCAGTTCCTGAACGCGAATGGATTTCAGTGCTGCTGCAAAGTCACCTTGCCGCACCGCATTTTGGTAGACCCGCTTCGCCAATGTCTCGCTGTCCGCAGATTCTTCAAACAGCTTGAGATATCCCGCCAACGCCTCATCGTGACGCGCGTCAAACTCTGCCGCACGCGCATTCGCATAGGCGATGACGCGGTCATCAACGGAGGCATAAGCTGGCGCCGCACATAAAAATAGCGCGGCGGTCAGCTTACATATTGGGGTAATTCGGCCCACCGCCACCCTCCGGCGTCACCCAATTGATATTCTGGTTGGGGTCTTTGATGTCGCAGGTTTTGCAATGTACGCAGTTTTGGGCGTTAATCTGATAGCGCGGGTCTTTGCCCTCTTCCTCTATCCATTCATATACGCCAGCGGGGCAATAACGCGTTGAAGGGCCAGCGAATTCCATGAACTCGCTGTTCTTTTGCAGGTCCATATCCTTGACCTGCAAATGAATGGGCTGATCTTCAGCATGGTTGGTGTTCGACAGGAATACCGACGAGAGGCGGTCAAAGCTGAACACGCCATCTGGCTTTGGATAATCGATCCGCTGCCCTTGGTTCTTCTTTTTGAGTGCCTTGTGATCTGGATGATGCTTCATCGTGAAAGGCATGCGGATGCCAAAGTTTTCGAGCCACATGTTCACGCCCGCCAGCATCGTTCCAACAACATTGCCGTATTTTTCGACGAGCGGCAGAACATTGCGCACCATATGCAGCTCTTTGGAGACCCAGCTATTGTCATAGCTGGTCTGATAAGCGGTCAGCTCGTCATGTTCGCGGCCCGCGGCCAGTGCTTCCACAACGGCGTCTGCTGCCAACATGCCGGACTTCATCGCGGTATGCGTGCCCTTAATCCGTGGCACGTTTACGAAGCCTGCCGAACAACCAATCAA
>CAZCXQ010000170.1:0-4735 GCA_964502655.1 uncultured Sphingorhabdus sp. | reverse complement strand
GGGTTCCTGTTTGACGACGCTCCAATAGCGCAATTCTTCCAATGGAATGGCCTGACCCGTTTCGGCGCACACGACATGGTCGCCTGCGGTTAGCACACGAAAACTATTTGCCATATAATGCAGGCGGGCGACTTTGTTCTTGGAAGACATCAACATTTGGACATTATGGCGCATCGATGCTGAATGGGCAATGCACGGCTTTACCCGTCAAACAAATTGCCTTGATTGTCCGCCGCTTTTGCTGGTTTCGCCGGGGATATTCGCGGTGCAGGTCCGCCACTTACTTGCCCGCCGACTTCGCCATCGACAAACCGCAACGTCACGTCTCCCGCTTTCACCGCGGCCTCCCGCGTCATAATGGTTTTGCCATTCGCATCGGTCACACGCGCAAAGCCGCGCTTAAGCGGGGCTTCGGGATGCAATGTGCTTACCAGCCGCGTCAACGCATCAAGGCGCTGTTGCCCTTGCTCGGCGCGCCGGAGCAGAAGGCGGGGGTGCAGCATCATTGCCGGCGCTGAAAAAGCCACTTCAGCCTTGCCAATTCTGGTGCGAAGCGATTGGCGAAGCCGTTCGGACAGGTCGTCTGTACGTTGCTGATGCGGTGCGGCAAGGTCTGACAAGCGCGGCATCAGACGGCGCTGCGCCTCAAGCCGTTCAGCCGCAAGGTCCACCTTTTTGCGTATCATGTTGGACATGCGCAGCCCGAATTGCCCCACGCGTTGCAGCAAATCGCTGCGCACGGGAACGGCAATTTCGGCCGCTGCCGTAGGCGTCGGCGCGCGCAAATCTGCGGCGAAGTCGCACAAAGTTGTATCGGTTTCATGTCCGACGGCCGATATAATGGGTATCGTACAATCTGCGACAGCTCGGACAACGGCCTCATCATTAAATGCCCATAGGTCCTCAATAGACCCACCGCCGCGCGCCACGATGACCAGGTCCGGGCGGCGCGTGGGGCCATCGTGGGGCATTGCGGAAAATCCATGGACAGCACGCGCGATTTGGGCGGCGGCACCTTCGCCTTGCACCAATACGGGCCAGACGATCACATGGCTTGGAAAGCGATCGGCAAGACGGTGCAGGATATCACGGATAACGGCGCCGGTGGGCGAGGTTACCACGCCAATCGTACGCGGCAGTGACGGCAGCTTTTTCTTGCGTTCAGGCGCAAATAAACCTTCGGCGGCGAGCCGAGCCTTCAGCTTTTCAAACAAAAGCATCATTGCGCCTTCGCCTGCGACTTCCAGACTTTCGACGACGATTTGATAGTTCGAGCGGCCCGCATAGGTCGTCAATTTGCCCGTGGCGACAACCTCCAGTCCGTCTTCAGGGGCGAAGGGCAGGCGCGCCGCCCCACCTTTCCACATGACCGCGTCCAGTCGCGCATTTTCGTCTTTGAGCGAGAAATAAATATGCCCCGACGCCGCGCGCTTAAAGCCCGAAATCTCGCCGCGCACGCGGACATGTCCGAACCGGTCCTCAACCGTGCGCTTCAACGCCAGCGATAACTCCGACACGCTCATGGCCTGGGCATTGTCGCCGGGCCGCTCCTCGGCTAACAGGCGGGCAACTTGCGGGTCAGCATTTTCAAAGGGGTCATTTGCGGACATGAATATCTTGCTCATCGGATCGGGTGGACGCGAACATGCGCTGGCGTGGAAGCTCGCGCAATCGCCAAATTGCGATACACTCTTTGCCACGCCGGGCAATCCCGGGATTGCTGAAGAGGCGGATCTGGTTGCATTGAACATATCCGACCATGCCGCGGTCATATCCTTTTGCGCGGGGCATGATGTCGGGTTGGTCGTGGTCGGTCCAGAAGCACCGCTTGTTGCCGGCTTGGGCGATAGCCTGCGCGATGCCGGCATTCCCGTTTTCGGCCCCAATCAAAAAGCGGCACAATTGGAAGGGTCCAAGGGCTTTACCAAAGATATATGTGCAGCAGCGGGTATCCCTACAGCGGGATATTATCGTCATGATAGCAAAGCGTCGGCACTATCTGGCCTCGACGCATTTCAAGCACCTTATGTCATTAAAGCAGACGGCCTTGCCGCGGGCAAAGGCGTGATTATCGCGGAAACCCGCGCCGATGCTGAGGCCGCGATTGAAGATATGTTCGGCGGCGGTTTTGGCGACGCTGGCGCTTCCGTGGTCATCGAAGAATTTATGACCGGAGAAGAAGCCAGCTTTTTCGCACTGACCGATGGCCGCGATGTGGTCGCATTCGGGTCGGCGCAGGATCATAAGCGGGTCGGCGATGGCGATGTTGGTCCCAACACCGGCGGCATGGGTGCATATTCACCCGCAATTGTTCTGACACCTGCGTTGCAAGCCGAAGTCATGGACCGCATCATTAAGCCGACAGTCGCGTATATGGCCGCGCACGACATGCCTTATTCGGGCGTGCTGTTCGCGGGCCTTATGCTGACCGATGAGGGGCCAAAGCTCATCGAATATAATGGGCGCTTTGGTGATCCCGAGTGCCAGGTGCTGATGACACGTTTTGACGGCGACCTTGCCGCTTTGATGTTGGCGGTTGCGACTGGAAAGCTTTCTGAGGCGGCGACTCCAAGCTTTTCGTCCGACACGGCATTGACGGTCGTTATGGCGGCGAACGGCTATCCCGATGTACCCCAAAAGGGCGGTACGATTGATCTGACGCATGTGTCCGGCGCGAAGGTATTTCATGCAGGCACCGCCGAAGTGGACGGGCAATTGGTGGCAGCGGGCGGGCGTGTGTTAAACGTCACCGCAACAGGGGCGAACGTCACCGACGCGCAGGCGAAGGCCTATGCAGCAGTGGATCAGGTGATTTTCCCCGATGGCTTTTGCCGCCGCGACATTGGCTGGCGTGAGGTTGCGCGCGAAGCAGGGAACTAACCAAATCGCGCACATGTGGCTGCGGCGGATTAACCCTTTTACGCCCTGCAAAAATTGCGTAATCCGTCGGCGACATTAAGGGCTTTTCTGGGAGGAATATTATGTCCAACAATCTACTGATTATTATTATTGCGGTGGCCATTATTGCCATTTTATGTTTGTGGTTGCTCGCGCGTAACAGTGCGAAGAAGACAGCTGCGCAGCCGAAAGACGTTGCTTCGTCAGCACCTGCGACACCTGTTGCGAAGGCGCCTGCTGCGCCTAAGTTGACGGACGGTCCTGCGCCCGCGAAGAAAACCGCAAAAGCCAAGGTAAAGGCATCACCGAAAGCTGCCGCAACAAAGGCCGCGCCAGCAGCTGCCGCGAAGCCAGTTGCGGCAAAGGCCAAAACGGCGAAGGTGCCTGCACCGAAAGCTGCACCGAAAGCTGCCCCGAAAGCCGCACCGAAAGCTGCGCCGAAAGCCGCTCCGAAAGCTGCAGCGCCGAAGCCTGCTGCACCTAAGGCTGCTAAACCGAAAGCCGCAGTCGCCAAGGTCGCAGCGCCCAAGCCAGCTGCAAAGCCTGTAGCAGCAAAAGCAAAGGCCGCGCCTGCGCCCAAATCCGCGCCGAAAGCTACGGCGGCGAAGGTGAAGGCAGAAGCCGCACCCAAGCCCAAGGTCGCCAAACCAGCGGCGAAGGCTAAAGTAGCTGTTCCTGACAATCTCGAATTGTTGAAGGGGCTTGGTCCAAAAGTGAACGCTATGCTCAAGGCGTTGGGCGTAACCAGTTTTGCCCAAGTGGCGAGTTGGACGGCTGCTGATGTTGCCGAAATTGATGGCAAGCTCGGTGCATTTGCCGGCCGCATCAGCCGCGATAACTGGATTGATCAGGCCAAGTATCTTGAGGCGGGCGATGTCGCCGGTTTTGAAAAGAAATATGGCGCGCTGGGTGGCGAAATCGCCAAAGGCTGACCTGATTATTTCTTAATGCGTTTTGGCCTTGGCTGAAGGTCGCCGCCACAATTGGGGCAGCGTCCATTCAGCGGGCCATGCACGCAAGGTGCGCAAAAGGTGCATTCGTAGCTGCAAATCATCGCGTCGCCGCTGTCCATCGGCAGTGGCGCTGTGCATCGTTCGCATGAGTCCCGCATTTCGAGCATCTTATCTTCCTTATCGTCCAACCCGTTGCAGCCCCGTGCCGTGCATTTTCAACCACTGGTCCGCAGCCTTGCGGTTCCCTTCAAAGAGGAAATCGAGCCAAGCGTAGAAGTCGGGGCTGTGGTTCATATGCCGCATATGCGCGACCTCATGGGCGATGACCGAACGGCGCACAGATGCAGGCGCCATGATTAGCCGCCAGCTGAGCGAAATGGTCCCACGGCTGGAACAGCTGCCCCAGCGGCTGCGCGGATCGCCCAGCGACAAGCGCGGGACTGGCTCACCGGCTTTGTCGCAATAATGCGCAATTTCTTTCGTGAATATCCGCCGTGCTTCGCCCTTGAGCCATCGCAAGATGCGGGCTTCGACCGACTCCCTCGGACCACCCAAACGCAGCATGCCTTCGCCGCAGCGAATGCTGCGCGGCCATTCTTCGCGCCATTCAATCAGGTGGCTTTCACCTTCGACAGCGATTTCACTGCCAGGGGCAATGGGGGCAATGTCAGGCGCGCTGTTTAACCGCGTGGCGATCCATTCGCGTTTCTTTTCAACAAAATCGAGCGCCACATTTGTCGGCGTATAATGCGGCATCGTTATGCGGATTTCGCGTTTCACGGCATCGGCGCGCATCGAAATGCGCTTTGCCCGCGGGTTGCGGCGAATGCGCACGGGTACGCTTTCCCCTTCTATGACCACTTCAGGATCAGAGAGGCTGTTCG
>CAZCXQ010000169.1:0-4762 GCA_964502655.1 uncultured Sphingorhabdus sp. | reverse complement strand
TTCGTCCGGAACGCGGCTATTTGGGAATCACCATTCGGCCCGTCGATGAAGATACCGCCGACGCGCTTGGTCTGGAAAAGAACCGTGGCGAATTTGTCGCGCGCGTTGTTGCTGGTGAAGCCGCCGATAAGGCCGGCCTGAAGGAAGGCGACATCGTTCTGCGTGTCAATGACCGCGATGTTTCGCCTGAAGCGACGCTGTCCTTCATCGTCGCCAATATCAAACCTGGCACCCGCATTCCGCTGGATATCTTGCGTGAAGGCAAGCCGCTGAAGCTGACCGCAACCGTTGGCACACGTCCTCCCGAAGAGAAGCTGGCGCAAAGTTTCAATCCTGAAGAAAATAAGGATTTCGACAAGCAAAGCGACACGGCAGATTCAAAGGTTGTGCGTGATGCTATGGGCATCAGCGTTATTCCGCTGGATGCCGAAATCGCGCGCGCTCTTGGCTTGACCACTGATACAAAGGGTGTCGTTATTGACGTTCCGGGCACCGGCACGGGTGCGCAGGTTGGTCTGCGTCGTGGTGATGTCATCGTATCGGCAAACTACAAACCAATAAGCACAGCAGCCGGTCTCGCGGCCGCCCTCAAGGAAGCGCAGGCAGCCGGTCGTGGCGCGATCTTGCTGGGCGTCAAACGTCGCGGTGCACCGACGCAATATGTGACGGTACGCCTGGAAAAATAAGTCAGTTGTCGGGCGCGCCAGGGTGGTGCTAGTTAAGCTATGGACTTAATCAGCACTGACTGGCGCGACGACGCCGAAGACATCCTTCCCGACCTGATCGCGCTGCGCCGCGCCATCCATGCCGAGCCTGAGCTTGGCCTGCAAAACCCCAAGACATTGGCCAAAATCAAGGCCGCGCTTGCTGGCCTGCCGCTGGAGCTGCGTGAAGGGCCATCGACCACGGGGCTCATCGCGACCCTGAAAGGCCCCGCCAATGGCCGTACGGTGCTCCTGCGTGGCGATATGGACGCGTTGCCGCTCCATGAAGATACGGGCCTTGAATATAGCTCGCTGACCGAAGGCGCGATGCACGCGTGCGGGCATGATACCCATGTCGCGATGCTTGTGGGTGCGGCCAAGATGCTATGCGCCAAACGCGATCAGCTGGGCGGCACAGTGCAATTCATGTTCCAGCCCGGCGAAGAAGGCCATCATGGCGCGCGCTTCATGCTCGACGACGGCTTGATTGATCCGCTGCCCGATGCCGCCTTTGCCTTGCACATCATGCCCAATGCCCCGCGCGGTGTGTTTAGTGGCCGAAGCGGACCGTTGTTGGCATCGTCTGACGTCCTGAATATTACCGTCAAGGGCGCGGGCGGACACGCGTCGATGCCGCATGACGCGGTTGATCCCATTCCCGTTGCCTGCGAAATCGTATCGGCCATTCAGACGATGGTCACGCGCAAGATTTCCGTGTTTAACCCGGCAGTCATCACCATTGCCAAAATCACAGCAGGCACGACCAACAACATCATTCCGGAAACCGCGCATCTTTTGGGCACTATCCGGACCCTGTCGCCGCAGTCACGCGCGCGCGTGGCCGAGGAGCTGCATCGTCTCGCCCCCGGCATCGCCGCTGCCCATGGGTGCAGCGCGGAAGTCCATATCGAACAAGGCTTCCCGGTCACCGTCTGCGACGACCGTGCGGTTCAATTCGGTAAAGCCGTGGTTGAGGATATGTTTGGCGCAGACAGCTGGATCACGCTCGACACGCCGATCATGGGCGCCGAAGATTTCGCCTATGTCCTTGAAAAAGTACCCGGCGCCATGTTCTTCTTGGGCGCGTCACATGAGGGCGACGACTGGCGGTCCTGCTGCGGCCTGCATTCCAACCGCATGGTCCTAGACGACAGCGTCATGGCCCGCGGAGCCGCCCTCCACGCTGCAATAGCCGAGCGATATTTGTCCGAAGGTTTTGCGTAACTTTTTATCACGCAAAGCCGCGGCAGCTATTTCCCTGCTGCCTTTTCGACCCCGCGCATGACGCGTAGGGCGTTGCCTTGGGCGATTTTGGCGAGATCGCTCTTCGAATAGCCACGACGTACCAATTCCGCGAACAAAGCGGGATAGGTCGATACGTTTTCCAATCCCACGGGCAGTTCATCGACACCGCCAAAGTCGCCACCAATGCCGATATGGTCAATGCCGGCAACTTTGCGGATGTGGTCGATATGGTCAGCGACTTGGGCCAATGTTGCTTTGGGCTGTGGGTTTGCCGCAATCCATGCGTCTAAGGCGGCTTTCTCGCCGACAGGGTTGCCGGAAAATTCCGTTTTCGCACGCCCTGCCACCGCCGACCGTTCAAATTCCCATTGGCGGCGTTCGGGCGAGGTGAATCCGGGGACGAATGTAACCATGACCACGCCGCCATTTTGCGGCAAACGCTTCAACACGGAGTCCGGCACGTTACGTGGATGCGGCGTGATGGCACGGGCATTGCTGTGCGTGAACAGCACGGGCGCAGTGCTTTTATCCAACACGTCATGCATCGTTGCCTCTGACACATGGCTGATGTCCGCAATCATCCCCAGCCGGTTCATTTCCGCCAACACGTCAAAACCAAATGGCGAAAGACCATCATGCTTTGGCGCATCCGTAGCACTGTCGGCCCAATCGGTCGTCAGGCTGTGCGTGATGGTCATATAGCGTGCACCAAGCGCATAGCTTTGCCGCAGAATCTCAAGCGAGTCACCGATGGAATGCCCGCCTTCCATGCCAATCATCGACGCGATCTTGCCTGCCTTCATCGCGCGCTCCACCTCATCGGCGGTCGATGCATAAGCAAAGCTCTCTGGATAACGCGCGATCATCTGCCGAACGACGTCAATCTGCGCGATGGTGCGTGTCACCGCCTCATGCTTTGGCAGCGCGGCATCAACATATACCGACCAAAATTGGCCGCCGAGGAAGCCCGCGCGCGCGGTGCGAATATCGGTATGCGTTTTGGCAAGAACATCGACAGGCAGTGCCGAGAGGTTGAATTTCGAAAAATCCCGATCGAACAGTTCCGCAATCTGGTGCGGCGTATCATTATGTCCGTCGATGATCGGGGACTTTGCCAGTACCTCACGCGCCGTTTCTTCGGGGGTCGCGGCATATGCCGGCGAGAGCGCGGCCAAGGCAAAAAGCGGGAGCAGTTTTTTCATGGGACCAACACGGTATCAACCGCCTCCTTTAGCGTTTCGGGATAATCGAGCGTGAAATGCAGCCCCCGGCTTTCATGCCGTGACAACGCGGACTGAATGATCAGCGCAGCGACCTCAACCAGGTTGCGCAGTTCAATCAGGTCAGGCGTCACACGAAAATGGCTGTAATAATCGGCAACTTCGCTGCGCAACAGATCGATACGGTGCTGCGCGCGCTCCAGCCGCTTTGTTGTGCGGACGATGCCGACAAAGTTCCACATGAACTGCCGTATTTCGCGCCAGCATTGGGCAATGACAACTTCTTCATCGCTGTCCGTTACGCGGCTTTCATCCCACGCGCGGATGGGCGGCGGTGGTGGCAGGCTGTCCCAATTGGCATCAATATGGCGCGCACAGGCGTCACCAAAGACGAAGCATTCCAGCAGCGAATTGGACGCAAGGCGGTTGGCACCATGAAGTCCGCTTTGCGTCACTTCGCCAGCGGCATATAGCCCCGGCGCATCGGTTCGGCCATCAAGGTCAACCAGAACACCGCCGCAGGTATAGTGCTGCGCTGGCACCACGGGAATGGGCTCGCGCGTGATGTCGATGCCAAGCCCCATCAGCTTTTCATAAATGTTCGGAAAATGCGCCTTCACAAAATCTGCTGGCTTATGGCTGATGTCCAAATGGACATATTCCAACCCGTCACGCTTAATCTCCGCATCATTCGCGCGCGCCACGATATCGCGCGGCGCAAGCTCTGCGCGTTCGTCATAATCGGGCATATAGCGATGCCCGGTTTTGGGATTTTTCAATATGCCGCCTTCGCCGCGCACCGCCTCGGTAATCAGGAAGTTTTTTACCTCAAGATTGTACAGGCAGGTCGGGTGAAATTGCATGAATTCCATATTCGATACGCGGCAGCCAGCGCGCCACGCCATCGCAATGCCATCGCCTGTCGCACCGCGTGGCGCCGTGGAGTAGAGATAGGTGCGTCCGGCGCCGCCACTGGCCAAGATCGTGGCCCGCGCGGTGAAAGCTTCCACCTGCCCCGTCTTGCGGTTGAGCGCATACACGCCATGGACGCGTCCTGAGGTTGAAAACCGTTCCTGATGGCGGCCCGATATCAAATCAACGGCGACCATATCGGGCACCAGCACGATATTGGGATGCGCTCTCGCGGCGGCTTCCAATGCCTGCTGCACCGCCCATCCGGTGGCGTCATCGACATGGACTATACGCCGGTGGCTGTGTCCGCCCTCACGCGTCAGGTGCCAGTCATTGCCCTCAAGATTAAATGGCACGCCCAGCTTTGCCAGCCGTTCGATGGCCACAGGCGCATTTTCGACAACAAATTCGACCGTCGCGCGGTTGTTCAGCCCGGCACCCGCGACCATTGTATCTTCGATATGGCTTTCGAAATTATCCCCGGGCTCAAGCACGGCGGCGATGCCCCCCTGCGCCCAGGCTGTCGCGCCATCGGATATCGCGCCCTTTGCCAAGACGGCGACTTTTCGGCGTGTTGCGAGCTGCAGCGCAGCGGTTAATCCCGCCGCACCTGATCCGATGATGAGGACATCGACGTCCATTTATGCACTGCTTGTGAGACGCAGGAAAACGTCTTCAAGG
>CAZCXQ010000168.1:4490-4779 GCA_964502655.1 uncultured Sphingorhabdus sp. | reverse complement strand
CGCGAGAATCTGGTGGCATGTGGCTACCATGACGACCTTCCAAAAGGCCCATTTCTAAATGTCATTGCGTAATATCGCCATCATCGCGCACGTCGATCACGGCAAAACCACCCTTGTTGACCAACTGTTTCGTCAGTCTGGTACCTTCCGCGACAACCAGCGCATCGAAGATCGCGCCATGGATTCGAACGACCTCGAAAAAGAACGCGGCATCACCATTCTTGCCAAGTGCACATCGGTCGAGTGGAACGATACCCGCATCAATATCGTCGACACCCCGGGCCACGCC
>CAZCXQ010000168.1:0-4480 GCA_964502655.1 uncultured Sphingorhabdus sp. | reverse complement strand
GGCGGCGAAGTTGAGCGCATCCTTTCGATGGTCGACGGCGTTATCCTGCTCGTCGATTCGTCCGAAGGCGCGATGCCACAGACGAAGTTCGTGACCGGCAAGGCTTTGGCGCTTGGTTTGAAGCCAATCGTCGTCGTCAACAAGATTGACCGTCCTGACGAGCGTATTCAGGAAGTGTTGGACGAAGTGTTCGACCTGTTCGTTTCGCTGGATGCCACCGATGAGCAGCTCGATTTCCCTGTGCTCTATGCATCGGGCCGTAATGGCTATGCGTCGACCGACCCAAGCGCACGCGAAGGCACGCTGACGCCGATGTTCGAAACCATCGTCAGCCATGTTCCAGAGCCAAAGGCCGACGTTGATGGCGAGTTCAAGATGCTTGTCACCTTGCTTGACCGCGACAATTTCCTTGGCCGTATCCTGACGGGCCTCGTGCTGTCGGGTACCGTCAAGGTGAACCAGCAAATCCACGCATTGAACCCCGACGGCAAGGTTGTCGAAACCGGCCGTGCATCCAAGATCATGTCATTCCGTGGTCTTGAGCGCGTTCCTGTTGACGAAGCGAAGGCTGGCGACATTATTTCCATCGCCGGTTTGACCACCGCGACTGTCGCCGACACGATTGCCGAACCCACGGTGACCGAGCCATTGCAGGCGCAACCTATCGATCCGCCAACATTGTCGATGCGTTTTTCGGTGAACGACAGCCCGATGGCTGGCCGTGAAGGCACGAAGGTCACGAGCCGCATGATCCGCGACCGTTTGATGCGCGAAGCTGAAAGCAACGTCGCCGTCCGTATTACCGAAGCCGAAGACAAAGACAGCTTTGAAGTGGCTGGCCGTGGCGAACTTCAGCTGGGCGTTCTTATTGAAACCATGCGCCGCGAAGGCTTTGAACTTGGCATCAGCCGCCCACGGGTGCTGTTCCGCGAAGACGAAAATGGCCAAAAGACCGAGCCCTATGAAACGGTCGTCATCGACGTTGATGATGAATATTCCGGTACAGTCGTTGAAAAAATGGCCGTGCGTAAAGGCGACCTTGTCGACATGCGTCCTTCAGGTGGCGGCAAGACCCGCATCACCTTCAGCGCGCCATCACGTGGTCTGATCGGTTACCATGGCGAATTCCTGTCCGACACGCGCGGCACGGGGATCATGAACCGCTTGTTCGAAAAATATGGCCCGCATCGTGGCACCATCGAAGGCCGCAAGAACGGCGTTTTGATTTCAAATGGTGCCGGTGAAGCCGTTGCCTACGCGCTTGGACCATTGGAAGAACGCGGCATCTTGATGGTATCGCCAGGTGAAGCTTTGTACGAAGGCATGATCATCGGCGAAAATGCCAAGCCAGACGATTTGGAAGTGAACCCAATGAAGTCGAAGCAGCTGACGAACTTCCGTTCGACCGGCAAGGACGACGCCATCCGCCTCACCCCGCCAAAGCGTCTCACGCTTGAGCAAGCCATTGCCTATATCGATGACGATGAAATGGTTGAGGTCACGCCAAAGAACATCCGCTTGCGCAAGCGTTTGCTTGATCCGAACGAGCGGAAAAAAGCATCGCGCGCCAAACAGGCTGCATAAACCAAAAAGGGCGCCACTTTGGCGCCCTTTTCTTATTCGGGATATCCGCTTCGCTTAGAAACGGAATGCCGCGGTCAAACGGATATTGTGCATATCGAAATCGCTGTCGCTGCGACGCATATCGGTTCCGCCCGATACGAGCAGGAACGGGTTCGTCGCAGGCGCTGAACCTGGTCCGACCGACACGACATAATCATCGTCAACGAAATTGGTGTAGAGATATTCGAGACCAAGCGAGAAGTTCTTGGCAAGCTTCACTTCCGCGCCACCGCCATAGGAATAGCCCCAGCTTTTGCTGTTGCCATTGTCGGTAAAGCTGTTGGTACCATTGGTGGTCGAAAAGCTGTTATCGATCTTGGCATAAGCTGCACCACCGGTTGCATAAAATAACGCACCGCGCGCGGCGTATCCGACACGCGCACGGGCTTGCACCGAATAGTCAATTTCACGGGTTAACGTGTAGGCAGCGGGTGTGCTGCTGAATGCTGTGACGCTGTCACGCGATTCATTCTTGCCGCCTTCAAGCACAAAGCCATAGACGATGTTACCCGACTGTGCGTCATATCCGGCGCGGATGTTATATTCATAGCCGTCCTTGTCGCTGCGGCAGCCATCGGTTGGCGCAGTTCCTGTCGACGCACCGCCGCAGAAGCCGGGTGCAAATGCGTTCGCGCCCAAAATTGTGTTTACGCTGTTGTCGAATGCACCATCACGGTCGGTATCAAAAACAACGCTTTCGTTGCGATCGTTGCTCTGTGCGCCGAGGCCGAACGAACCACCAATATATGCGCCTTCCCACTGTTCGTCGTCGGACTGTGCGAATGCAGGGCTTGCACATGTTGCGAGCGCAGTAGCGCCGATCAATAATATTTGGGAGATTTTCATATAGTTTTCCTTGTAGTGTCATTGGTCACCAATCGAAAAACGCGGAAATCTCAATTTGGATGCATTAAAATGCATTAAAAATGGAACTGCGGCATTCCTGCAACGCTATCGGTTGCCATCTCGGGGGCGCTAGAGCGCTTCACCGGCGGCGACGCCGCTCGCCCATGCCCATTGGAAGTTATAGCCGCCCAGCCAGCCCGTGACATCCACAGCCTCGCCGATGCAAAACAGCCCCGGCATTTTCTTGGCTTCCATTGTCTTTTGCGACAGGCCGTCGGTGCTGATCCCGCCAAGCGTCACCTCTGCCTTGGCATAGCCCTCACTGCCATTGGGCACGAAAGGCCAACAATCGAGCAATGCGCCTGCCTCTGCCAGCTTGACGTCGCTTTGGTCGGCAAGGTTCCCGTGCAACGCAAGCTTATCCGCCAACGCCTCCGCCAGCCGGGCCGAAAGGACCCGATCAAGCGTCGATTTGATGGTCGCCTTTGGCCGTGCGCGCTTTTCGGACAACAGCCATGCCGGCGCATCATGATCCGGCAGGAAATCGATTCCGATGCGATCACCTGGCCGCCAATAGCTGCTGATTTGAAGCACCGCAGGGCCACTCAGTCCGCGGTGGGTGAACAATGCTGCTTCGCGAAATGCCGTTTTGCCATGTTGGGCAACAACCTCAGCCGATACGCCTGACAGTTCACGGAACAGGACATCATCCCCGCCAAGCGTCAGCGGGACCAACGCCGGCCTTGGCTCGACAATCTTCAATCCAAATTGCCGGCCCAGATCATACGCAAATGCCGTAGCACCCATTTTCGGAATGCTTGGGCCGCCCGTGGCAATGACCAAAGATGCGGCAGATGCGCGCAGGCCGTTATACATGACATGATAGACACTGCCGTTATGCGACACCTCGCCAACGGGGGAATTGAACGCAAAGTCCACACGGCCGCCAAGCGTTTGCGACCGGTCGCATTCTTCCATGAGCATTTCGACAATCTGGCGCGCGGATCCGTCACAGAACAGCTGGCCAAGCGTTTTTTCATGAAAGGCGATGCCATAGCTGCACACCAGTTCGATAAAGTCCTGCGGCGTATACCGTCCCAATGCGGACTTGGAAAAATGCGGGTTGGCGGACAAATAGCGTTCTTGCGCATGCACCGTTGTCGCGTTGACGTTGGTGAAATTGCACCGGCCACCGCCGGAAATCAGGATTTTCTTGCCCGGTCCCGTTGCGTGGTCAATCACCAGCACGCGCCGTCCGCGTTGCCCTGCGGTCAGCGCACACATCAGCCCCGCGCCACCAGCGCCCAAAATTATTACATCATAGTTGTTCGAAATTGCCATTTTGAAGCCCCTGCACTGCCCGCGCCATATTGCCAAGTGCTATGCTTTGCGGCAAAGCCGCGCGCATGACTGAAGAGACCAAAGCTGCAGGGGCAGATACCCCACCCGATCACTTGTCGATTAACCCGATGAGCCCGCATTTCGACGGCGATTTGTTGTCGCGCGGCGTGGGTATTCGTTTCAAGGGCGAAATCCGCACAACTGTTGAGGAATATTGCATTTCCGAAGGCTGGATTAAGGTTCAGGCCGGCAAATCACGCGATCGCAAGGGCAACCCATTGCTGATCAAACTCAGCGGACCTGTCGAAGCTTGGTTCGAAGACCTTGGCGACGACGCACCGGTGGCCAAAGCCTAGTCATCAGACTTTATCATTTCGGGAAAACCGAAATGAGCTTGGCCAATTGGTCGTTGACCGGATCCAGTTGATCGTCGGGCGTCATCCCAAGCCGCACGATCGTCAACCGATGCTGCGGTGACACCACGACAAATTGGCCCAGATGCCCAAGCGCGGCGAACACATCCGACGGCGCTTTTCCGGGGAACAGCACCTGATTGCGCGGGTCATTTCCCGTGCGGTTCAGCCAGATATGCGCGCCATAGCTGCGGTTATTCGGGCTTGGCGTTTTCATAAAGCGCATCCAGCTTGTCGGCATCAACTGCGCGGCCTGA
>CAZCXQ010000167.1:0-4805 GCA_964502655.1 uncultured Sphingorhabdus sp. | reverse complement strand
TTCCAGCGGCTGCGTAAAACAGGGAAAGCATAATCATGGTTCGTTTAATTGCTTTTTTGGTAGGCCTGTTTTTCAGCGGCATGCTGTTGCTTGGCCTTGGGGACACCGTCATCACTGCGATCAAGGAACCTGCCGTTCCTTCGGTTGAGGCGGAGTTCCATGAAGAGACTTTGCCCGTCAAATTTGCCCATGACGGTCCGTTGGGCAAATATGACCGCGGTCAATTGCAGCGTGGCTTGAAGGTGTATTCCGAAGTCTGCGCCGCTTGCCACAGCTTGAAGCTGGTCTCGTTCCGCGATTTCGCGGCACTGGGCTACAGCGAAGAACAGGTCAAAGCGCTTGCAAAGGCATGGAAGACCGAAGTTCCAAGCATCAACCCTGAAACAGGTGAGCCTGCGACACGTCCGGGCATTCCTGCGGACAAAATTCCTTCGCCATTTGCGAACGAAGTTGCAGCACGTGCGGCCAACAACAACGCGCTTCCGCCAGATCTTTCGCTGATCACAAAGGCACGTGAAGGCGGCCCTGCATATGTATATTCATTGCTGCTCGGCTATCGTGACCAAGCTGGTTACAAGAACGAAGAAGGCAAGGAACTGCTGAAGGAGTTCCCTGAAGCGGCGACACCTGCCGGCCTGCACTTCAACCCGTGGTTTGCGAACCTGAACATCGCAATGGCGGCACCGCTCGCTGCGGATGACCAGGTTACCTATGACGATGGCACGAAGGCCACCAAGGAACAGATGGCGAAAGACGTCGCTGCATTCCTGACCTGGGCTGCGGAACCAAAGATGGAAAACCGCAAGAGCGCCGGTTGGGCAGCCCTTGGCTTCCTATTGGTCTTCACCGTGCTGGCTTGGATGTCCTACAAAACAATCTGGGCAGACAAGAAGCATTGATAAAAAAACAGCATAGTTTTTGGGAAGGGCCGCTTTTGCGGCCCTTTCTTTTGCAATCTGGGCGTTGACGCTAGGGCCGTATAATGGCAATAGCGGCGCTCAAGACGGCCCAAGGCCAGTCGCGGGTATAGCATAGTGGTAATGCACTAGCCTTCCAAGCTAGCTAGAGGGGTTCGATTCCCCTTACCCGCTCCAACTTTTCCACACATCGATACTGCGACCGTAGGGGGTTCGATTAGCTATGCTGGTCTCCGGCCCTCCGGGCCTACGGCTGTCCTCCGCTGCGCTCCGGTCGCCTGCGGCCCCCCTTACCCGCTCCAACTTTCCGCAGCTTCAAATCATCCCATGCTGTTACAGTTTGCGACAAAGCATGCTTTGCCTCGACAAACTGTTGCGACATATACAGCCTATATGCGTTTCATCTGCAGTCCCGCGGACGATCATAAGGAGCGATTAGGATGAAGAAACTTTCTATGTATGCTGGCCTGATGGCCCTTTCGATAGGCTCAGCGGCCGCATTATATGCTGCGCCCGATGGAAGGGCAGACCAAGACGGCAACCGCGTTATCACCAAAGCAGAAGCCATGGCCGCTGCTGATGCGCATTTTGCCATGATGGACGCCAACGGTGATGGCACGCTGAATGACAGCGACAAGACCGCGATGCTGGCGAAGCGCTTTGCCGCAATCGACACCGACAAAAATGGCTCCATCAACCAAGCGGAATTCATGGCAGCACATGATATGCGCGGCGAGCGTCGGATGAGCCGACGCGAAAAGCGCATGGAACATGGAAAGATAGGCAAGCGCCATGCGCGCGAAGGTGGCCGTGGCGGCCCCATGGATATGATGGAGCGTGCGGACAGCAATGGTGACAAGGCGATATCGCAGGCGGAATTCCGTGCAGCCGCTGAAGCACGCTTCGCCAAAGCCGATGCCAATAAAGATGGCAGCATCACCCCCGACGAGCGCAGAGCGGGACGCAAGGGTGGCTGGAACGAACCAATAATGGCCCCTGCCCAGCCCAACGGCGGCTAACACATTTTGCTGGCGCGGTCTTTCCCCCCTTTTGGACCGGGCCTTTCTTGGCCGGAGCTGCTTGGCCTTCTCCGGCCTTTTTTCTTGCTAATGTCCATCCCACGATGAAACCTGCACAATATGCATAAATCCCGCCCACATCTGCTGCTTGTCGACGATGAAGCGTCGATTCGCGAGCCATTGGGCAAATATCTGGAGCGGCAGGGCTTTCGGGTAACCGACGCCGCCAGCGCATCGACCGCGCGTTCCGCGTTGCTTTCTTATGACATTGATATGGTCCTGCTGGATATCATGATGCCCGGTGAGGATGGATTGAGCCTCTGCCGTCATATTGCGGCGCATGAAGGTCCGCCGGTCATTCTGCTGACCGCAAAATCGGAAGAGACCGACCGCATCATTGGCCTTGAAATCGGCGCCGATGATTATGTCATCAAACCCTTTTCTCCGCGCGAGCTGGTGGCCAGAATAAAGGCGGTTCTCCGCCGCATCTCTTCGGGCGCGCCAAAGCCCGAACGCGCGGGGCAAAGCTTTAGCTTCGATGGCTGGACCTTGAACACCACCGAACAAACATTGTTCGATCCCAAAGGCGTGTTGGTGCCGCTGTCATCTGGCGAATTCCGGATGCTGGAAGCGTTGGTGGAGCGCGCAGGCCACATATTGACCCGCGATCAGTTGCTTGATCTTACCCGTGGGCGCGAGGGTGGCCCCTTTGACCGTGCGATCGATAATCAAGTCAGCCGTTTACGCCGCAAGATCGAAGATGATCCCAAGGATCCCCAACATATCAAGACGATCTGGGGCGGCGGCTATCGCTTTTCCACGGCGGTTACCCGCCTGTGACATCGTCGCGCACCTTCCGCTTGTGGCCGCGCAGCCTTTATGGCCAGATATTGCTCGTCGCTGGATCTGCGCTGTTGTTGGCGCAGTGTGTAAATGCCGCGATGTTGTTGTCGGGCGCACGCACGCGCGCTGTGGCCGAAGCATCGGTGATGGTCGTCAGCCGCGTCGCCAACCAATTGGAACGCAGCGAACGCATGGGCGGTGCGTCTGCCGCGCCATTTATGGCAATAGGCGATGCCGCGGGGAATGATCGGCCGAACCGGCGCAGGAACGTTACCATTACGGTTGATGACAGCGCCCTCAACGTTCCCCGCGCAGAATATCAGGATGATATGTCGATCCGTGCGCAGGAATTTCTCCGGCAGGGCGAGATCGCATTATCCGACGTGCGTATATCGGCGGTATCGCTGAACGCGCTTCCCCCTGCGTTGCGCGATCCCCAAATTCGCCGCTGGCAAGACGGCCGGTTCCGACAGTCTGCGCGAAAAATGCCCAGCACAGCCGTTCTGCTGACCGGGCGGTTACCCAATGGGCAGTGGTTGCATGCGGCGGGACTTGTGCGCGCCAGCGACCGCGCATCGATGATCGCTTTAGTGCTGCAGACGTTTACCTTGTTTGTCGCTGTCATGGTGCCACTGGCATTGGTGGCGCGCCGGATTGCGCGCCCGCTTGAGGATTTGACCCGCCGCGTGCGGCGCGTCGGCGTTGCCGAGGATCCGGAACCCATGGAGCGCGCAGGGCCAGATGATGTGCAGCAGCTGATCGTTGCATTCAACGCCATGCAGGCGCGCGTTTCAAACCTGCTTGGCGAAAAAGATGTGATGTTGGGTGCGATTGGCCATGATTTAAAAACCCCCCTCGCCGCGTTACGCGTACGCATTGAATCGGTCGATGACGATGAAGAGCGCGAGAAAATGGCCTCCACCATTGATGAAATGGTGACCATCCTTGATGACATTCTAACGCTCGCGCGGTTGGGCAAATCAGGCGAACCAATGCAATCGGTCGATATCGGGGCGATGGTGGAAACCGTGGTCAGCGACTTCGAACAAGCCCGTTTCGAAACGTCCGACCTGCGTGTTGTTGCGCATATCCGGCCCGTGCTCATCAGGCGCGCGCTACGCAACCTGATCGGTAATGCCATTGCTTATGGAAAGCATGCTGCGCTGATGGTGCGCGAAGAAGGTGGCATGATTTTTGTGGATATCGATGATGATGGCCCCGGCATCGATCCCGATATGGCAGAAAGCATGTTCGAACCATTTGTGCGCGCGGAACGATCACGCAGCCGCTCCACCGGCGGTTCCGGACTGGGCCTAACGATTTCACGTGCCATCGCCCGCGCCCATGGCGGTGATGTCGTGCTGCGCAATCGCGCCGAGGGCGGCCTTCGCGCGACAATGTCGTTTAAGCTATAAAAGCTAGCGACGGGGTATGTGCACATTTGGCCCGCGGGCGCGGTTGCCATAGGGGCCACATACGGTCTAATCGTCACGCATTGGTTTCCATCGGAGAGTATTCATGCGCATCGCGCTCTATCAACCGGACATGGCCGGCAATGTCGGGGCGGTATTACGCACAACCGCATGCTTTTGCGTCCAATGCGACATCATTGAACCTTGTGGCTTTCCCTTTTCAGAACGTGCCTTGAGGCGTGCCGGTATGGATTATGTCGCGCATGCAAAGATTCAGCGTCACACCGACTGGTCGGCGTTTCTTGAAACATTGAACGGCGCGCGGTTGGTGCTGATGTCGAGCAAGGCGTCAACCGCCCTGCCCGCATTCGCCTTTCGGCCCGATGATGTCATCCTGATGGGCTCCGAAAGTAGCGGCGCCCCGCCCGAAGTGCATGCGCGCGCCGACGCCCGCGTATATATTCCCATGGGCGCAGGATTTCGGTCCTTGAACATTTCGGTGTCGGCTGGCATCGCATTGGCAGAAGGTCTTCGGCAGACCCAGCAATTTCCGGAAGGTGCAGTATGACTCTGGTCCTCGACAATCGGCAGCAAACCGCGCGCAGTTGGTTCGA
>CAZCXQ010000166.1:0-4821 GCA_964502655.1 uncultured Sphingorhabdus sp. | reverse complement strand
GGACACGCGCTCGTCGAACACGAAACATTCGCCCTGCCATTTGCTCTCGGCCTCTGGAATATTCTCCAGATAGCGCAATATGCCGCCTTCGAGATGGTAGACCTCGTCTATCCCTTCAGCTTTCAGGAAGGCCGTCGATTTTTCGCAGCGGATGCCGCCAGTGCAGAACATCGCAAACTTGGTTTTACCGGCAGCCAGCTCATCGCGATGCGCGCGAAACCATTCGGGAAATTCGCTGAACGACTTGGTCCGCGGATCGACTGCGCCTTCAAATGTGCCAATCGCAACCTCATAATCATTGCGGGTATCAATGAGCACCGTGTCCGGATCGGAAATCAACGCATTCCAATCCTCTGGCTGCACATAAGTGCCCACTTCACGTTTCGGGTCGATGCCGTCTACGCCCAGCGTCACAATTTCCTTCTTCAACCGAACTTTCATCCGGTAGAAGGGCATTTCATTGGCATGCGAATATTTGACGTCCAATTCTGCGCAGCCCGGAATGGCGCGCAGAAACGAAATGAGGGCGTCGATAGCGGCGGGCTCTCCGGCGACGGTGCCGTTGATTCCTTCACGCGCCAACAAAATGGTGCCTTTGATGCCGCCTGCTGTGCACTGCTCGTGGATTTGCGGCTGAAGCGTTTCAGGCGCTTCGAACGATACAAAACGATAGAGTGCAGCGACTTTGATGGGGTGAACTTGTTCCATGACGTGGCTCTATAGCGTCCTTTTTCGCTTTTGGCAGCTTTCAATATTGCTTTCATATCCGTAAATTTAATCGCACGATTAATTTGCAATTGCATCGCCACGATGCCAAAGCTTCACGCAACAAAATTGCTTATGGGGAAAACCATGTCGGCCAATATCGCTGAACTGGAATTGCGGCGCGCAGCGTCCAAATTGGGTGGCGGACAAAAGCGCATTGACGCGCAACATGCCAAGGGTCGCCTGACCGCGCGCGAGCGGCTTGATATCCTGCTGGATGAAGGCAGCTTCGAAGAACTCGACGCCTATGTGACGCATAATTGCACCGACTTTGGCATGGCCGAGCAAAAGATCCCCGGTGACGGCGTCGTGACGGGCAGCGGTACGATCAACGGCCGCTTGGTCTATGTGTATAGTCAGGATTTCACCGTATTCGGCGGGTCTCTTTCCGAAGCCCATGCGATGAAAATCTGCAAGGTCTTGGACAATGCGATGAAGGTCGGAGCGCCCGTTATCGGTTTGAACGATAGCGGCGGCGCACGTATTCAGGAAGGTGTGGCGTCGCTTGGCGGCTATGCCGAGGTGTTTCAACGCAATACGCTCGCAAGCGGCGTCATACCACAGATAAGCCTCATCATGGGCCCATGCGCGGGTGGTGCGGTATATTCGCCAGCGATTACGGACTTCATCTTCATGGTGAAGGACAGCAGCTATATGTTCGTCACTGGCCCTGATGTGGTCAAGACGGTGACCAATGAAGTGGTGACGCAGGAAGAATTGGGCGGCGCGGTTTCGCATACGACCAAATCGGGTGTTGCCGACAATGCGTTCGAAAATGATATTGAGGCGCTGCTGTCTGTCCGTGATTTCTTTGATTATTTGCCAGAGAATAACCGCACCGGCGTTCCTGAACGGCCCACCGAGGACGCGTGGGACCGTATTGAACCAAGCCTCGACACCTTAATCCCGCCAAGCGCGAACCAGCCTTATGATATGCATGAGCTGATCCGCAAAACGGTCGATGAAGGCGACTTCTTTGAGGTCCAGCCAACGCACGCGGCGAACGTGATCATCGGTTTTGGCCGTATTGAGGGCCGCACCGTGGGCATCGTTGCCAATCAGCCCATGGTGCTGGCGGGCGTGCTCGACATCAACAGCTCCAAAAAAGCCGCGCGCTTCGTCCGTTTTTGCGATGCGTTCGATATTCCGATCATTACCTTTGTCGACGTTCCCGGATTTTTGCCCGGCACGGCGCAGGAATATGGCGGCATCATCAAACATGGTGCGAAATTGCTCTTTGCCTATGCCGAGGCGACCGTGTCCAAGATTACTATCATCACCCGCAAAGCCTATGGCGGTGCCTATGACGTGATGGCGTCAAAGCACTTACGCGGCGACCTCAACTACGCATGGCCCACCGCTGAAATCGCGGTGATGGGTGCAAAGGGTGCCGTGGAAATCATCTTCCGCGGGCTTTCGGCAGAAGAGCAAGCCGTGAAGACAGCGGAATATGAAGACCGCTTCGCCAACCCGTTCGTCGCGGCGAGCAAGGGCTTTATCGATGAGGTCATCTACCCGCATTCCACGCGGAAACGGATTGCCTTGGGGCTTAGGAAATTGCGGAACAAGGCGCTGGAAAACCCTTGGAAGAAGCATGATAATATTCCGTTGTGATCAAGCCTGCTATGTCACGATTTTCTCCAAGCATTTCCACCGCTCGTCGTCTGAGAGTTGGCTTTCTGATTGCAGGGTTAATCATGCTACTTAGCGTGTTTGCGGGCGCACTGCTTATTGCTGCAACCGCACTTGTGGCCAATACAGCGTTGACCGTCTTAATCCTGAGCGCGAGATGTAAAGGATGTGGGGTGAGCATCTTTTGGCATGAAAAATCAATATCCAACACACTGGTGGGGATTGATCTGATAAAGGCACCGTCAATAGTTTGCGAAAAATGTGGAGCACAACGATGAAACTGGGCCGTCTCAACCATATTGGTGTCGCAACGCCTTCCATTGCGGACAGCATCGTCTTTTACCGCGACGTGATGGGCGCGACGAAGATTCATGATCCGTTCGACTTGCCGGATCAAGGCGTGAAGGTTTGCTTTGTCGACACGCCGGGAGCCGATGGCGCGTTGAACGGAACGCAGATTGAACTGATCGAGCCGCTGCCGGGCAATGCCTCCATCGCGGCTTTTCTGGAAAAGAACCCGGCGGGTGGGCAGCACCATGTCTGTTATGAAGTGCCCGACATTCACGCTGCCAAGGCGGAGTTTGAAGCCATGGGTAAGCGCGTGCTGGGCGAACCACGTATTGGCGCGCATGGAACCTTGATATTCTTTGTGCATCCTAAAGATATGCAGGGCGTACTGACTGAAATTATGGAGGTGCCTTCGCAGGCACATTGACCAACCACCACATCGTCACCCTGAACTTGTTTCAGGGTCCATTTATAATCCCGGAGCGTGGGTTTTGGGAGGTGAAATGGATGCTAAAACGAGTTTAGCATGACGGTGAATGCAATAAAGGGAGCTTGAACTATGACATATGAAACCATTCGCCTCGATATCGCGGACAATGTTGCAACAATAACCCTCAACCGTCCTGAGCGGCTGAACGCGATGGCGCCGCAAATGGCGGACGAGATCAGCGCAGCGCTTGACCAGTTGAATGGCGCGCGCGTCGTCTTGATCACCGGCGAGGGCCGTGCATTTTGTTCAGGCGCTGACCTGTCGGCACGCGGCGCAGGTGCGTCGGTGAGCGGCGGGCAGGGGGCCTATTCAGCGCTGACCAAGAGCTACAACCCTTTGATGCTCAAGCTTGCCAAGCTCGACGTGCCGATTATCACCGCGATCAATGGCCCTGCAGCAGGCGTTGGCTGCAGCCTTGCGCTCGCCAGCGATTTTGCGATTGCCGGTAAATCCGCCTATTTCCTTCAGGCCTTTGTCAACATTGGTCTGGTGCCAGACGGCGGCGCAAGCTGGATGCTTTCGCGGCTGGTCGGCAAGGCACGCGCGACAGAAATGATGTTGCTCGGGGAGAAAATCCCAGCGGATAAGGCTGCTGATTGGGGCCTGATCTACAAGTCTGTCGATGATGCCGAACTGATGACTGAAGCAAAGGCTTTGGCGACACGGTTGGCCAACGGGCCGACGGTCGCCATTGGTATCATGCGTCAGAATATCGCTGCGGCGTTGGATGCGGATTATGCAACGGCCCTGCTGCGTGAGGCCGAAGGACAGAAGATTGCCGGTGACAGCAACGATGCCCGCGAAGGCGCGATTGCGTTTTTGCAGAAGCGTAAGGCCGAATTTAAGGGGCAGTAACTGTCTACCAAGGCCGTCACCCTGAACTTGTTTCAGGGTCTTAATCGGCAACGGTGAAAGTAAGATGCTGAAACAAGTTCAGCATGACGGGATTGAAATGTGAGTTTGTAATGACGAATATCGACGACTGGAAAAAGGCGGCTGACAAAGAGGTTAAGGGCAAGGACCTGACCTGGCATACGCCCGAGGGCATTTCGGTGAAGCCACTGTACACCAGTGCGGATGCTGGCGACCCCGGACTTCCCGGCTTTGCGCCGTTCACACGCGGCGTGCGTGCGTCGATGTATGCGGGCCGCCCGTGGACCATCCGTCAATATGCCGGTTTCTCGACCGCCGAGGAATCGAACGCATTTTATCGCCGCAACTTGGCCGCCGGGCAAAAGGGCCTTTCGGTTGCCTTCGACCTTGCCACCCATCGCGGCTATGACAGCGACCATCCGCGCGTAGTCGGAGATGTCGGCAAGGCGGGTGTTGCCATCGATAGCGTTGAGGACATGAAAATCCTGTTCGACGGCATTCCGCTCGACCAAATGTCGGTGTCGATGACGATGAACGGCGCGGTCATTCCAATCCTAGCGTTCTTCATCGTCGCGGGTGAAGAGCAGGGGGTTTCGCAGGCACAGCTCGACGGCACCATTCAAAACGACATTTTGAAGGAGTTCATGGTCCGCAACACCTATATTTACCCGCCCGAACCATCGATGCGGATCGTTTCGGACATTATCGCCTACACCAGCGCCAACATGCCGAAGTTCAACAGCATTTCGATCTCCGGCTATCATATGCACGAA
>CAZCXQ010000165.1:0-4848 GCA_964502655.1 uncultured Sphingorhabdus sp. | reverse complement strand
CCAGCAGGTTTTCGAGCAATACCTTCATCGAAAACGGCAGGCGGGACACATCACCCAATTTTTCCGATACTTTTTTGATCGAAAAATAATCCACCGTCTTGCCGCCAGCGGTCAAGGTGGAACGGGTTTGCAGGCTGTCTAATCCGATTGCGGTCATGTTGGTACTACCCCTTCAAAATTGAGGCTTTTGGCCGGATGGGGATGGCGTCCTTCCCAATGAACCTCCCCGATCCGGGGAGGGGGACCACCCACAGGGTGGTGGAGGGGGCGTCAAACCAGCGTAAAAGCGGGAGATTCGTTTGCTGGCCGCGCCTTAGCGCGGATGGGGTGGGGGTGCAAGGTGGCGACGGGGGTATTTTGGCGCACGAAGGCACGAAGGGACGAAGGCTGGAAGGGGCGGTGGGGCTAGGGGCGTGGCGGCCGCGGGCCATGTTTCACCCCTCTTCGTCACCCTGAACTCGTTTCAGGGTCTTACTTTTTCATGCACCGTCCAGAATTAAGGCACTGAAACAAGTTGGTGATTACCCCTTAGCATACGTGAATCTCGATCAAAAGTTCTGCTAATGTTCACGTTCGCTTCATTAGAGTATCGCGAAATGACTTCACATTTTGTTACAATTGACTCAAATTTAGCACGTGCTACCTCATTGTTCATCTACAAGGGCAAGGGGCATGGTAGTGAGCGAACCGTTATTCCGACTAACATATGACGGAGGTGAAGCCTCAAAAAACCAGATGGATATGAGAATGCTGGGGCTGTCTCTTCAGGGCGCTGATAGGATCATATCAGATGGGATAATCATCCTGACTGAGCAAAGGCTACCAAAGCGCGGAGAGCGTGCCCCCTTAGTTTTAAAGGTGAACGAACCTATCGCAGGGTCTTATGATTTGTTTGGAACAGCTCAGGATACCTACACGGCATTAGCGTTGGGACTTCCAATCGTAAATGATATTGGAGCGGACTTTTTATGGAATTGGACAAAAGCAATTTTGGCTCATTTTACGGGTAAAAATGACATTGCAGAGGTCGCAATTAACAAGATGGTTGAAATGAACCGTGATCACCTTGCCGCTCGGGACGCGTCGGAAGCGCGCGAGCATGAAGAGCGTATGGCGGCCAACCAACATGCCCATGATGAGAAAATGGCTATAATCGACGTTTTACGCCAGGGGATGCTTCCTCTTGGTGCTGCGATCGAAAAGCTGGTTGCGCCCGTGGGTAAAAGCGTGGATTTGCTGGATTGCAAATATGGGAAAAATAATCCTGTTCGAATTGAAAAGGATGAGGCTGATAAAATCAGGGAATACGGTGATCTTGAATGGAGTGGATTGGAAACAATGGAGCTGCGCACCGATGGCTTTAAGTTTCATACTTCTGGGTTGAGCGTTGAGAACCCTGAGCGTGACGGTTATTTGATGGCAAAGGTTCATGACCCTATTTTTCTCAACGAAGAAAATCCATACACCGAAGCCGCTCGGAAACGCGCAGATATTATGGTTTTAGCGCGGAAGGGTTACAAGGCTGGCGTCTTAGTTCAAATAGATATTGTAGATTTCAAGGGTGAAGCATGACGGGGTGATTGAATAATGGGAAGCGTCTCACTTCTCGTCACCCTGAACTTGTTTCAGGGTCTTAATTCTGGACGGTGCAAGAAAAAGTAAGACCCTGAAACGAGTTCAGGGTGACGGTGTGGGGAGGTGACGGAATGTGTGGGTGACGGAGGGGGAGGCGGCGGAGTGTGTGGGTGACGGTGTGGCCGCGCGGTTGCGGTGTTGTCTGGCAGTGCCGCCCCGCACCCGTTTTGGCTATGCCCGCATCAATAAACCGGCAATGGAGGAAAACCCAAATCCTCCGCCAGATCGCGCCATGTCGGGTTGCTGGCGGTGACATGGTTGATCTTCCATTGGCGGTGCCAGTTTTTCAACTGCTTCTCCCGCGCGATGGCGGCTTCCATTGTCGCGAATATTTCGAACAACACGAGCCGCTGGATATTGTATTTCTTGCTATGCCCGTCGAAATATCCTTCGCGATGCTGGCTGATGCGTTTCATCAAGTCCGATGTCACGCCGATGTAGAGCGCCCGATCATTGAAGCTGCCCATGATGTAGACACAGGGCTGAAAATCGAGGCGTTTGGTCATGTGGGTCCAAATGTTGCATGGTGGTGCGGGGGTTTTCCAACATTGGGCGTTTAAGAAAAATTAAGATGCTGAAACAAGTTCAGCATGACGGTGTGGGTTTTGAGCCGCTGTGCTTTTGCCCATCCATGTCACCCGCTCTATGCCCACTCGTCACCCTTTCGTCCCCCTCTTCGTCACCCTGAACTTGTTTCAGGGTCTTAATTCTGGACGGCTTGAGAAAAAGTAAGACCCTGAAACAAGTTCAGGGTGACGGAGTTTGATAAAGCACCTTTACGCTATGTGTTAAATTCAGGGTGACGGAGTGTCATGATTCACGATGACAGCGGCATTCCTAATCGGCTTGGCGTTCGAGCCAGCGTTGGGCGAAGGCGACGGGATCTGCTTCGTCCGTTGGAATCCGGATATCCGGCGCGATGCCGTCGGGATCGATGGGATCGCTTGGCAACCGCATTGAGCGGGATGTTGCCCAAAAGACTTGAAACCGCCCGGACGGGGTTTGCATGCCCACGACATTGGCGAAGTCCAGCGTACCAGCAGAATTCTCCTTGCCGAACAGGGTTACTTTCCGGCTTTGCCGGGCTTCGAGCAGGAATTGCTCGCTGGTGCTGGCGGCGTTGTCGATAAGAACCGCGACCCGCTTTGGAAAGGGCAGCACAGTGTTGAGCCGTTCGACGTAAACGGTCTGGTCGCCGCCGGGCACGAAGGTGCCAAGCGCTGCGGCCATGCGCGCGATCTGCCGGTCGAGCCCTTTTGCGACATCGGGCGCTTTCGTGCGCAGTTCGTCTGCGATGGCTTTACGCAAGGTGACGTTATCGTCGGTGGCGCGCATCTCGACTCCGACGGAATAGATCGGACGGGAGTAAAGCAATGGTGTGAGCGGGGTATAGACAAAGTCGGCCCCACCGCCATTGTTGCGCAGGTCGATCACGAGGTTCGGGGTCGATGCGATCAGGGCCGCATTGGCCGCCAGAATATCTCGGAGTGGGTTGGCGCGGCTGTCGTCGAAATCGGGAATGCGGAGCCACAACGTGCTCGGCGACAAGGGTTTCATGAACATCGCATCAGACGGCAGCGCGCGTTCCACGAGGCCGGGATCGGGAATTGCGGGCACTTCGCGCACCCAGTTGCCCCAGTCGGTCACGCTTAACACCGCGCCGTTCAGCACAAGATTGGCCCGCGTCTTGTGTTCCATATGGTCGCCTGCGCGGTAGAGCATGTCGACCCCGCCGTCCGCTTTGCGCGTCAGTTCGGCCTTGATATGGCCGATGCTCCAACCCTTTGCTTTTGTCGTCAATATGACTGCCGAAAATGCGCCCGTTCGGCCCGGCGTACGCAGAATTCCGATGCGATACAGGCCCTCGCCAATCTGCCATATCCCCTCAAGCGGATCGCGGGCCGCACCGCGGGCGTCTAGTTCGGCGCGGACGCTGGCCTCGGTCCAAGCGCGTGACGGGCTATGCGCAGACGTAGGCGGCGTTGTGCCTGCCAGTACTGACGTAGGCGCGGAAACTGGTGCGATGCCAACATGGCCATCGTCAAAGAATGTGAGCCATTCCCGCAAGATCGCCGTGAGTTCTTGCGGTGTTGCCTCGCTCGCTGCAACCCGCAGGCGGGCGGTTAGTGCATCAAGCGCAGGCCGCGTCTTATCCGTGACTTTGGTGTCCCAGCCGGCATAGTTACGGCGCAGCTTTTCAACGACAAAGTCGAAATCCAGCAGGTTTGGATTCTCATTCGCAGTCGCTTGGGTTTGCCCAGATGAAGAAGGTGGCTGCGCACTGCTCTGCGCAAAGGCCGAGTTGCCGTTGAAGGCCAAACAAGCCAACATCGCTGCAGCAATTGATCGATACCGTGCCACCAGCATTTCCCTCCAAAACAGCCAAACGATGCCGCAATTCGGAACAACAGACAATAGAATGATCCCGCGGACGCTTTCAATCGAAACTGCCGTTAACTTGCGTTAAGTTCGGCGTGATGGCGGCGGAGTACGGTCCCTCACACCAAAACCCGCACCCGTTTATCGCGCGCGGTTTGGCCGTGGGTGATTTCCAACTGGCTGACCGATATTCCCAGCAGCTTGGCCAAGATGGCCAGCACGGCCTTGTTCGCCTTGCCATCCTCCGGCGCGGTGCGGAGCCAGATTTTGAGGGCGCCGTTTTCAATCGCGGCCTTTTCCACCTTTGCCCCCGGCACCACGCGCAGCGATAGTTCGTTTCGGTCGGATATCAGCGCGGCGATCGCTTGCGGGGTCAATGTGGGGGCAGCCATATTGTGGCAATAGCTCAGGAACCGCTTTCCTACAACATTCCAAATAGGTTATTATATTTTGTATAATGAACCAATGGAGTTTATATGGCACGCAAATCCGACGCTTCTGACCTTGTTTTGACAATCTTGCCCGATTCGGCGCAGCGCATTCCGTCTGGGCCACGGGTGAACCGCAACCGATTAATGCCCGGATTGCGCGTGCGGCATGACGGGTGGACGGAGGAGCGGACGCAGCGCTTTTTTGATGCCTTGGGCCATACTGGTTGTGTGCGCGATGCGGCGCGGGTGGCGGGGGTTTCAAATGCGGCGGCGTACCGGATGAAGCGGCGCTTTCCGCTATTTGCGCAAGCGTGGGAGGATGCGCTGGACCGGGCGGGGCAGGGGTTGTTGGCGATTGCGTATAAGCGCGCGGTGGAGGGGCGGGAGACCGTGATCATTCGCG
>CAZCXQ010000164.1:0-4912 GCA_964502655.1 uncultured Sphingorhabdus sp. | reverse complement strand
CAGGATGCTATGTGCCTCGTCATCAGACATATATTCATTGCAATAGACATGGCCGTTGCCGTTGCGGTGCTGCAACGGAACCTGCCATTGCCACCCCGCCGAATGCGCGGTCGCGCGGGTGTAGGGCAATGGGCCGCTGCCATCTTCACGCAAGCATGGCAGTGCTACCGCGCGGTTGCAGGGCAGATAATTGGACCAATCGTCATATCCGGTTTTCAGCGCCTGTTCGATCAACAGGCCGCGGAAGCCGGAGCAATCAATAAACAGATCACCCTTCAACACGTCGCCATTTTCCATGGTCACCGACGATACAAAACCGCTTTCATTGTCTAATGTGACATCAGAAATCTTGCCTTCACGGCGGACAACGCCGCGCGTTTCTGCATAATTGCGCAAATAACGGGCGTAGCGCCCAGCGTCGATATGATAGGCGTAGTTAACCGGCGGCAAATCGTCGCGTTGATAATCTTCCGTTCGCGCAAAGCGCCCGAAATGCGCTGCCATTGTTTCGACGTTGAAAACCTGAATGGGGCGTTTGTCGCCGGCTTGCTGATATTTGTGCCACACATGGTGAAATGAAATGCCATCGACCTGATAGCCATAATTGCCAAAGGGATGGATATAGCTGTCGCCAATCTTGCCCCAGTTGACGAACTGAATGCCCAGCTTGAAACTGCCTTGGACCATGGAGAGCAGGTCGCGCTCGTCGATTTCGAGCAAACGGTTAAAGTCCAGAAACGGAGGTATCGTCGCCTCGCCAACACCGACGGTTCCGATCTCTTCCGATTCGATCAGCGTAATCGCCACGGGACGACCCGCGCGAATACGGGACAGCGCAGCAGCGGCCATCCAGCCCGCGGTTCCGCCGCCCACGATGATGATGTGATCGATTGCCATGTGACTTCTCCCTTAAACATCCTGCGTAGCCATATAGACCAGAACCGCAAATTGTGAACGTTCATTTTATCTCTTGTGAACGCTCTCAATTGTGGATATGTGGTATGATAAAGGGGGAGTTCATATCCTCCGAATCGATATCAGGGAGGATCATTTGGCACGCAAATCTTTATTCGGAGCATCGCGATCGCAGCGCCTTGCTGTATTGACGACGGCATCCAGCATTGCACTATGTGCAGCGCAGCCGGTTTTTGCACAAACGGCTGATCAGCCTGCTGAAGCTGCGGAAAGCGCTGAGGCTGAAGACGCCATCATCGTGAGCGGATATAAAAAATCTCTCGCAGACTCGCAGAGCATAAAGCGTGAGGCCGACACATTTGTTGATGTAATCACCTCCGAAGATATTGGCGCGCTTCCCGATCGTTCTGTTGCAGAAGCATTGCAGCGCGTTCCTGGCGTCAACATCTCGCGTTTTGAACAGCGCAATGACCCCGACCGCTTTTCGGTTGAAGGCTCAGGCGTTATCATTCGCGGATTGCCCTATGTCCTGTCGAACCTGAATGGCCGCGAAATCTTTTCGGCCAATGGTGGCCGGGAATTGTCGTTCAATGACGTTTCGCCTGAATTGTTGGGCCGTGTCGAGGTTTTCAAAAACTCGACCTCGGACATGTTGGAAGGCAATATCTCTGGCTCCGTCAACCTTGTGACGCGCAAGCCGCTCGACAAACCGGGCTTTCATGTCGCTGGCGCGGTTGAGGGCAATTATGGGGACATGGCGAAGAAATGGTCGCCGGGCTTTTCCATTCTGGGTTCAAATACATTTGAAACAGGCATCGGTACCTTCGGCCTGCAGCTGGCGTATAGCCAATCTGAGCTGGCAACCCGCACCGACGCATCGCAAATTACCGATCCTTGCTATCGCGACCGTTCACTGACTGGTCCATGTATCCGTGTGCGTCCCGTCGGATCTGGCGGTTTCGGCAGTGGCACAACTTTGAACGCGTCCAACTTTCCGCCTGCAAATTCCGTTTTTGTCCCGAAAGGTGCCGGCGTTCGCACAACGGACCTGAACCGTGACCGCAATGCATTCTCGGCGGTTGGTCAATGGGAAAGCAATGATGGGCGTGCTGAGGTCACGGTGGAATATCTGCGCGCGTCGACCAATGCGACGTTGAACGAATTTGCCGTACTGGCGTTGGTGAATGACGACGCGCTGTTCCCCGTACTCGCGCCGGGCACGACTGCGATCTATGACGATAACCAATTCGTCGCAGGTACGCTGACCCAATCCTCTGGCGGCGTTAGCGGGATCCCAACCGAATTGCTGCGTTTCCAACGTGAGGATACGGCAAAAACTGAAGATTTCTCGGCCCATATCAAGCTGAGCCCTACCGATCGGTTGCGCTTCAACTTTGAAGTACAGCACATCAAATCTGACCGTACCGAAGATGGTTTTATCTCGGCGATGCAGACCTATGCCGATTTGCGTATCGACAACCGTGGCAGCACGCCGCTCGTCGAGTTTCTGAAGCCCGGCCTCGCTACATCGCCGTCGAGCTATTTTAACGATCCGAGCAAGACCTTTTACTGGTTCCTCATCGACAATCAGGTGAAGAATGAAGGTGAATTGACCAGCATGCGCGCTGACGCCGAATATGACGTTAGCGACGACGGCTTCTTCAAAAAAGCCCGTTTCGGCGCACGTTGGGGTGACCGTAACCGCGTAACGCGCAGCGCGAATTTCTCCAACTGGGGCAATTTAGGTGCGCCGTGGACAGGACGTGGCGGCAACTGGAACTGCGGAGATTACCAGGCATTTGGCTGTGGCGGTGCATATGTCCGCGACTTCCCGAACTCGGCCAATTTGCGTAACCCCTTTGGTGACAACTTCCAGCGCGGCAATGCGCCGGTTCCGCTTGGGGATGGCTCTGCCTTCTTCTTCGGCGGCGACAATATGGTCGCTGATTATCTGAGCGGTGCCATCCGGACGCAGGCGAGTGCAATTACCGCCTCCACCCTGACACCTAACGCATGGTTCCCGATTTCAGCACGTTCAGGCAACTTGCCCGGTGGCCCATGGACAGCTGGTGAAATTTCGGACGTCGAAGAAAGCACGTCGGCTGCCTACGCACGCGTTGATTTTGGCGCCGACTTTGGTGGCACAAAACTCAGCGGCAATATCGGCTTGCGTTATGTCAGCACCAAGGTGAGAAGTGGCGGTTCTTTCAGCCTGCCAACACCTGAGTTCTTCGACAATAACGGCAACCGTGATGGCATAGTCCAACTGGCGGAAGTGCAGGGCTCATGCGCCTTTATCCTTGCCAATAATATCACACCGGTACCTGGCTATTGCGGCTTGTCTGCCGCGCGCCAAGCGACCTATGCGTCGTTGTTTACAGGAGAGGTCATTTCCGACCCGCTGAACATCCGCTACACAAACTGGCTTCCCAGCTTCAACGCAAAGCTTGATTTCGGTAATGGAATTTTGGTGCGCGGTGCAGTCTCCAAGGGTATTTCGCGGCCAGATCTCTCGGCGTTCACGTCAGGTGGCGGTGCATATGACAACACCAACAATCTGCGCGCCGGTGGGCTTTTGGCCACGGGTCCGTTGCTTGCCATTAACACGGGCAATCGATTCCTGCGCCCCGTAGAATCGGTGAGCTATGACCTCTCGCTCGAGTGGTATTGGGCAGAAATCGGCTCGTTGACGGTATCCGGCTTTGTAAAGGATATCAGCAATATCGTGAATAGCGGCGCTATAGTGCGTCCCTTTGTCACGCCGAAGGGCGTCAACACCGATATTCTGTTCAACACACCGGTGAATAGCGACGGCGGAACATTGAAGGGCGTTGAAGTTGCTTATCAGCAAACTTACGATTTCCTGCCTGGCCTATTAAGCGGTTTGGGCGCCGGTCTGACATATACCTATGTTGATGCAGGCGATTTCAACAACGCTTCGCTGGGTTCTGAACAGAGCCCGCTTTCGGGTGGCCTGCCATTGGCTGGGGTCTCGAAGCATACGATCAATGCCGTCGGTTTCTACGAAAAAGGTCCATTGTCATTCCGCTTGGCGTATAACTGGCGGTCTGAATTTGTGCAGACACCGCGCGACGTCATCTTCCCGTTCTCGCCCATTTACGGCGAAGCGACAGGCCAGCTTGACGGATCCATCTTTGTTTCTGTGACGAAGCAATTGAAACTGGGCATTCAGGGCGTGAACTTGCTTGATGAAGTCACACAGACATCACAAGTCATCGATTTTGACGGCACCCGCGCAACGCGCTCGGCGTTCCGGAACGATCGACGCTTCACTTTCCTTGCTCGATTTGAGTTCTAATAGGTAGCATCAATGTTGCGGAAAAGCGGACCTTGGTCATATGACTTGGGTCCGTTTTTCTTTCAGCCCGCGTTTCAGGAGAGAGCTATGCCGTCCAAAATTGCCTTGCTCGGTGCTATGATCGGTTTGACGGCTTGCTGGACAACGGCAGCCAAAGCACAGGCTTCAGAAAATAACTGGACGCTTGTATGGGCCGACGAGTTTGATGGCAGCAAATTGGACCGCAAAAAATGGAAGCCCGAAAAATCGTGCTGGGGTGGCGGCAATCAGGAACGGCAATGCTACACCGATAGGCCCAAAAATATTAAGGTCGCCGATGGCAATCTCCATTTAATTGCGCATAAAGAGACGTTTACGGGCCCCGATCTGCCCCCTGAATTTTCGAATAAGCCGTATCCGCAAAAGACGCAGGAATATACCTCCGGCAAAATCCGAACGCTTGGCATTTCCAGCTGGAAATACGGAAAAGTCGAATTTCGCGCGAAGCCGCCCAAGGGTCAAGGCACCTGGCCTGCCGTGTGGATGATGCCCGCCAACAGCGTCTACGGCGGCTGGCCGCTGTCGGGCGAGATTGATATTTTGGAGGGTGTTAACCTAGGCGCCACTTGCGACACATGCACGGGCGGTGTTGGTGAGAACCGGATGATCAGCGCGATCCATTTTGGCGATTACGCACCA
>CAZCXQ010000163.1:0-4999 GCA_964502655.1 uncultured Sphingorhabdus sp. | reverse complement strand
CACGGACACCACTGCCGCCGATTTCACCAATGGCCAGACGATTGGCCGTGCGATTGCCGAAGCGGTTAAAATAGGCGGCGGCACGGCCAATATTTCGGCAACGGGCATGATTGAAACAAAGCCCGATGTGGCGATCATTGTTTTGGGCGAAAAGCCTTATGCCGAGTTTGAAGGCGATGTGCCAAACCTCGCATTCCGGCCCCAGCCTGCCGAAGAGGAAATGATCGCGCGATTGAAGGCGCAGAATATTCCTGTTGTGGTCCTGTTCCTATCTGGACGGCCCATGTTTACCGGCAAGCTTATCAACCAAGCCGACGCTTTTGTGGCGGCATGGTTGCCGGGCACGCAAGGCCGCGGTGTCGCCGATGTGTTGGTCGCTAGTGCAAACGGAAAGCCATTGCGTGACTTTACGGGCCGCCTGCCTTTCAGTTGGCCGGCAGATGCGCGGTCACCGGTTGATGCGCCGCTTTTCCCGCTCGGCTATGGCCTCAATTACTCGCAATCGAACAAGCTTGCTCCGGTTAACGAAGACCCACGCGTCGATTTGTCATCGCTGACCATCGCCACGCAATATTTCGTCCGTGGCAAGGTGCCCGCGCCTTGGAATTTGCAGATGGACGGCTCGATTAGCGCGCGGGCCGTCGATATGTCCGCGCAGGAAGACGCGCGCCAGTTCACTTGGAACGCCGATGGCGCTTTCGTAGTCAACGGGCCTGCTGTCGATTTAAGCAAGCCGTTGAAGGAAGACTGGTCGCTGCTTATCGACTGGCGAATTGATCAGCCCGCGACCGGATCAGTCATGCTGGCCTTTGGTGGCGCTGCGCTTGATATAAAAACCACGATGCGCGCGTTGCCCACTGGGGTGCCCACACAAACCCGCATTCCGCTGCGTTGCTTTGCCAACGCTGGCGCGAAGTTGGACGCTGTCGGCTCCCCTATACGTATGCAGGCAACGAAAGGCCTTGTTGCGACCATTCGCAACGTTCATATCGAAACGACAAAGAAAGGCGCGTCCTGCCCCGGCAAAGCGCGCTAAAAACAAGGGAGAGAGAGAAGATGGCATTGGCACCCGGCGCATCTGCGTCAGCAGATAATGGCGATACCCATATCGACGCACCGCAATTGCAATTGTTCGTGATGGGGCTGTTCTTCATCTTCGGCGGCATCACCAGCCTCAACGATGTTATCATCCCGAAGTTAAAAGAGCTGTTTACGCTCAATTACACGCAAGCGATGCTTGTGCAGTTCTGTTTCTTTGCCGCTTATGCCGTCATCGGCATTCCCGGTGCGCGGCTCGTTAAGAAAATTGGATATATGCGCGGCGCGGTTGCCGGCCTTTTGACGATGATGGCTGGGTGCCTGTTGTTCATTCCAGCGAGCCAGACTGCGACCTATGGTGTATTCCTGCTGGCATTGTTTGTATTGGCAAGCGGCGTGGTCATTGTCCAAGTGGTTTCCAACCCCTTGATCTCCATGCTTGGCAAACCTGCCACGGCGCATAGCCGCCTCACCTTTGCGCAAGCGTTCAATTCGCTTGGCACCACGGTTTTCCCGATCGTTGGTTCTATCCTTATTCTTGGTAGCCTTGCGACGGTAACCGCTGACCAGCTATCCGGAGTGGAGCTTGACGCCTATCGCACTGCAGAGAGCCAAGCGATTGTGAACGGCTATTTGGGTATTGCGATTGCGCTGGCGATTGTTGCTGCAGTGGTTTGGCTATTTCGCGACGCGCTGAAGGGCGAAAAGCATGAGGCGAGTGAGGGCTTGGCTGGCCTCGACTTGTTGAAGCGGCCTCGTTTCGGTTTCGGTGCTTTGTGCATTTTTCTATATGTCGGTGCCGAAGTCGCGATTGGTTCGCTCATCGTCAATTATTTGATGCAAGATCATGTCATGGCGCTAGCCGAGCAAGATGCTGGAAAGCTTATTGGCCTATATTGGGGCGGCGCCATGGTTGGCCGGTTCATCGGCTCTGCGGTGCTGCGTGTGCTTAGCCCGGGTAAGGTGCTGGCGTCTGTATCGGTGGCCGCAATTGCACTGCTGATCTTTTCCACACAAAGCACGGGCGAAGTTGCGGGCTATGCGTTGCTGGCCGTGGGCCTGACCAATGCGATCATGTTCCCGACGATCTTCACGCTGGCCTGTGAAAAGCTGGGGTCACGCGCTGCCGATGGTTCGGGCATCATCAACGTCGCCATCGTCGGCGGCGCTGTTGTTCCGCTACTCACAGGCATCATCGCTGACGTGACCGGAAGTCTGGCGATAGCGTTCACGCTACCGATGCTTTGCTATGCGATCATCGCGGCATTCGGGATCTACGCGCGCAAGCCTGCCTAATCGCGCGCATGCTGCCGCGGTATTGTTGCCAATAAAAGGCATGCGATGAGCGCCAGCCCCGCTAGCAACAGAAACAGGCTGCCAAAGCCATAAGTGGGTACCAACGCGAGTGTTAGCCATGGCATGATGAGCGATGGCACGGTGTTCGTCAGGTTGAAAATGCCCAAATCCCGTCCACGCGTTTGTGGACGGGGGAGCACCCTCAAAGTCTGGCTTGAGTGCAACGCCAGAAAAAGGCTGCTCGCCAAGCCAAAGACCACATAGCCGGCGATAGCGACGGGTAAAGATGACGAAACCGACATGATAATCAGCCCGGCCGATGCTGCCGCTGCCCCAAATATAAGCGGCAGAATGGGGCGGTTTGCACGGTCGGACCAGCGGCCGACAGCTAATGCTAAAAACACAGCCGTACCCAGAACAAGCGCAAAGATATTCGCGGCATTATTTTCCCCGAAATCCGGATCGACGCTGCGGAACCATAAAAGCAGAAACGCAAATAATGACGCTTCCGCAATTTGGATCAATAACCGCGCAATCCACATTTTAACGGCGGCGTGCCGTGTTACGGCGCTCTGTTCCCCATCGATTGTTTGATCGGTCGGCGCAGTGTTCAGCCCCGGCATCGATATCGGTCTGCCAAAAATCAGCACCGGACTGACCATGGCTATCACCAACATCGCGATAATGATTTCACGCTGCTCCGATGGAACAGCATCGTTCATCGTTACAAACGCGCCTGAAAGCGCGCCCATACCGGGCGCGAGCGCCAATAGACCGCCAAGGAAGCCCTTTTGGGAATCGGGAATGGTGTCACCGGCCCATGCGGTTAAGGGCGCGAGCATCATGTTCAGGCCGATTTGCCAGACTATGATGATGGCGATCATCGCCGCCGGGCTCTTGGCATAAGCTGCGGCGAGGAGCAAAGCCGTTGATACGGCTAATCCGGCGCATATCCACGGGCGTCGTGCGCCGGTTTTGTCACTGGCCCATCCAAAGACGATATTGGCCACGCTTGCGGCTACAGCGCCCACAAAGGCCGCTATCGCCAACATGCCAAGGGCGTCATTGCCGGAGATGTCGGTCGCGCGCAGCGGCAGCAATATCGTCAGAAACGGCATGTAGGCGACGGCACCGCCAGATATGGCGAGCGCGTACAAATACATGAACGTTGCCGACTGCCGGCTGCTGTCCGCAGATTTAGGCGCGACCATGTGCAGACGGTGGTGCGGTGCTGCTGCGCGCAATAAGGCTGCCTTCAATGACAACCGGTTGATGCGGTACAAGCGCATCACCATTTGTAATCAATAGCTCCACCGCCTTGGAAAAGGTTGCGGCGATCGGCTGATCAACCGCAGTGAGTTCGGGCACGGTAAAACGCACAACGGGCGTATTGTCGAAACTGATAAGGGATAAATCGCCGGGAATGTCCAAACCACGCGTCTTGGCTGCATCCAAAGCGGCAAGCGTCATTTGGTCGTTGCTGCCAATGATCGCCGTGGGCGGGTTTTCCAAATCGAGCAGTGCGTTCGCGGCCAGCACACCGCTATCATATCCAAAATCGCCTCGGACGCATAACGCATCGCAGGAAAGGCCGGCACTGGCCATCGCCTTGCGCCACCCGTCGATACGCCAGTTGGACAGGTCATATTCCTGAGGGCCAGCGATGAAACCGATCCTGCTATGGCCAAGCGCGATAAGATGTTCGGTTGCACGTCGGGCCGAGCCCTCATCATCCATCGTCATCGCGATTCCCGGACCCGATGTGATCGATCCGATGCGGGCAAAAGGAATTTTGCGTTTGGCAAGAAATCCGGTGATGAGCGGGTTTTCAGAGTGGGGCGGGGTCAGGATGACGCCGTCTGGCTGCAGCGCGGCAATAGCGGCGCCCAATTCGCGCTCGACATGGTCATTATGGGTATCGACCAGTTCAAAGATCATCCGGTATCCATGCTCGGCACATTTCAACATGCCGCCCAAAAGCATTTGGTCTACCCAGTCTGATCCTTGGCGGTTCCGCCAATCGGCAATTGTGCGTTCCCGGTCGTTGATCGCAAGGATCAGATACGAACGTGATCCGCTCATCCGTTGCGCGGCGATGGACGGGACATAGCCAAGCTTATCAATAGACGCCTGCACACGTTCCTGCATAGCAGGCCGAACGTTAGGCTCATTATTGATGACGCGGCTTACCGTTTGCAGGGAAACCCCCGCATCGGCTGCGACATGTTTAATAGTGACGGCCTGGCGGCGTCTCGCCATAACTTACTTACTCTCTTTGCCGCCCTGCATGCAGGCCAGACCTTTTTCCTTGTCACTGCTGCATTGGTAGATGCGGATCCAGTCGATCAAAAACGCTGCAGGTGTTACATCCGATGCAACGCCTTTATCGTTATTCTTCTCTGAAAGGCCACCCCCAATGGCGAGGTTCGCCATGATGTAGAAGGGCTGGTCAAAAGGCGCAACGGGATTTGATTTAGCAAGCGGAGAAGCTGTTTCCCAATCCGCACTGGTCCGTTCCCAATATTTCCGGCCGTCGAGATAGAAACGCATCACGCCTTCGCCCCATTCGAGCGTCCAGATGTGAAATTCATCGGAAGGCAAAGCGTTTGATAGCAGCGCCACGCGCGTATCATGAAATTTGTTTTTTGGTGCGTAATCGCCAAAA
>CAZCXQ010000162.1:3616-5018 GCA_964502655.1 uncultured Sphingorhabdus sp. | reverse complement strand
AGCGGGCAGCCTGAATTGCACCGCCGATATCATCGTCAATGCCGCAGGGGCATGGGCCGATAATGTCGCGCAGATGGCGGGCGTTGCGCCCTTGGGCATTCAACCCTATCGCCGGACGATTGCGCAATTGGCGGTCGCACCCGATGTGCCTGCGGCGTTGCCACTTGTCATCGGCCTTGATGGCAGTTTTTATTTCAAGCCCGATGCGGGCGGACGTTTGTGGCTCAGCCCGCATGACGAGACCGCAACGCCGCCATGCGACGCCGCGCCTGAAGAGCTAGACATCGCGCTTGCCATTGACCGGCTGCAGCAGGTTGTCGACTGGGACATCCGCCGCGTAGAACGTAAATGGGCGGGCTTGCGCAGCTTTGCGCCTGACCGGCTGCCCGTCATTGGCCGCGATGGGGCGCATGATGCGTTTTTCTGGTTTGCAGGGCAGGGCGGCTTTGGCATTCAGACTGCCCCTGCCGCAGCGCAGCTGGCGGGATCGTTATTGAACGATGCCATAAAAGCGCCCGACCGCGTGCATGCCGCGCTCTATGCGCCCGGGCGTTTTTAAACCAGTTTACCCAATTTTGTTGCTGGCAGCGTCGGCCGCATCGCTGGCCAGCCGGTCTGCGCGTTCATTTTCGGGGTGGCCATTATGCCCTTTGACCCAAATCCATTCCACCTGATGCCGCGCCATCGCTTCGACCATCTCACGCCATAGGTCGGCATTGCGCACCGGCTGTTTTGACGCGTTTTTCCAACCATTGCGTTGCCAGCCAAAGATCCATTTTGTGATGCCGTCGATGACATATTTGCTGTCGGTGTGCAGTTTGACACTGCACGGTTCGACAAGGGCGTTCAGCGCGTGAATGACCGCGCTCATTTCCATGCGGTTGTTGGTGGTGTCCGGATCGCCGCCCGCAATTTCTTTTTCATGCTTGCCATAACGGATGATCGCACCCCAGCCGCCCGGACCGGGATTGCCCTTGCACGCGCCGTCGGTGAAAATTTCAATCTGTTTCATGGCAATTGGGCCAATAAAGCTTCAATCTGCTTGGGGGCGCTGTAAAAATCCAGCCGCCGCAGGAACGCCAAGGGATCTTTGCGTGTGACCAGCGCGTCGGCGGGCGTGTTAATCCAGTCGTAACACCGCGTTAATGTAAACCGCAAACAGGCACCGCGCAGCAATATCGGCAATGCGTCCCGCGTTGCGGTATCCATCGGCACGGCTTGGGTGTAGCCCGACAACATGGCGGCACTCACATCCGCATCAAAGACTTTGCCGTCGCCCGAAAAACACCACGCGCTGTGGGTGACCGCAAGGTCATAAGCGCGGATTTCGGAGCAAGCGAAATAGAAATCAATGAGGCCAGTGACATTGTCGCCAAGCATCAGGACATTGTCCGGAAACAGG
>CAZCXQ010000162.1:0-3606 GCA_964502655.1 uncultured Sphingorhabdus sp. | reverse complement strand
CGCCGCCACGGGAAGATTGGTCGGCCAATGCGCCTCAAGATAATCGCATTCCGCAAATATCCGTGCAGATAGACCTTCGGCAATGGCGTCGAGACCGTCGGCGGTGCAGCGCATGGCAAGCGGCCGGAATGCAGAGATGCCAAGGCTGTTGGGCCGCGACAGCGTGAAGTCTGTCAGCGCCTTGTGCATCTGCCCAAGCGCCGCGCCGGTGGAGTGTGCCTGTGCCGCCGATGGTTCGGTGACCGATACGCCATTGAGAAATTCGATCAGGCAGGCGGGCTTTCCCGCGATGGTCTGCAACCAATTGCCGTTGCGGTCCGACATGAACCGCGGAACCTTGCACCCCGCTTCGTGCAAATGTTTCAGCAGGGCATAGAAAAACGGCAGATCCTTTGGGTCTACGCGGTTTTCGTAAATGGTCAGGATAAACCGGCTTTGCGTTGTTTCGACAAAGAAATTGCTGTTCTCAACGCCCTCGGCAATGCCCTTGAGCGACACCAGTTCACCGACATCGTAAAGCGCCAGAAAGGCACTGACCTGTTCAGGCCCTAATTGCGTATAGACGGCCAAATCAAGCCGCCGCGCCGGACAGTTCGCGCGGCAATTTAAAGGTGATGCTTTCTTGCGCCGTTGTGACCTGCTGTTCATCGATGTCAAAATGCGCGGCAAGCGCATCGATGATTTCGCGGACCAATATTTCAGGGGCTGATGCGCCTGCGGTCAGGCCAAGCGTGTCCACACCGTCAAACCAGTTCATACTGATATCGTCGGCGCGCTGCACAAGATGCGCTTTCGCACCCGAACGCGCGGCGACTTCGACCAAGCGCAGCGAATTTGAGCTGTTGGGTGCGCCAATGACGATGACGAGTTCGCATTTACCCGCAATCGCCTTCACCGCCTCTTGCCGGTTCGATGTCGCGTAACAAATATCCTCGCCCTTCGGCCCGACAATATTCGGGAAGCGCGATTCAAGAATGGAGACGATTTCCGACGTATCGTCGACCGACAAAGTTGTCTGCGTCAGAAATGCGAGATTGTCGGGATCGGCAGGCTGAAGATGGCGTGCGTCCTCGGCGGTTTCCACCAATGTCATCGCGCCTGCGGGAACTTGGCCGAATGTGCCGATGACTTCGGGATGGCCTGCATGGCCAACGAAAATGATGTGCCGGCCGGCTTCAACCTGCCGCTCGGCCTGTTTGTGCACCTTGGACACCAACGGGCAAGTGGCATCGAAATAGGCAAGGCCGCGTTGCTGCGCATTTGCGGGCACCGATTTAGGGACGCCATGCGCCGAAAATACGACATGCGCGCCATCGGGCACTTCATGCAGTTCCTCGACAAATATCGCGCCCTTGGCCTTCAAACTGTCGACGACAAAGCGGTTGTGCACAATTTCATGGCGCACATATACCGGCGCGCCATGTTGTTCGAGCGCGAGCTCCACAATCTTGATAGCGCGGTCAACGCCAGCGCAAAAACCGCGTGGTGCGGCCAGAAGCAGCGTGAGGGGTTTCTTGGAGATTGTTTGTTCAGTCATCGGCAATGTCCTTTAGTTAAACAGGCCGCATCCGCCAAGGCCTTTCCCCTGTTGCACGTCAGGCGATGGGCGGATAAGGACCAATGCCAGCGACGTACCCGCAACCCATGCACTGTTATGCCAAGGATAGCCTATATGAAATTTGCCGCCAAAGTCCTGACCTTCGGCATTGTTGCTGCAACCGTGACCGGTTGTTCGCGCGAAGGCGACCTTGATATCGGTGCCGGTGTGGGCGTGAACGTCACACGGTCGGGCTGCCCTGCGGTCGCCGTTCCGGATGGCACGGGCGACATCACCTTGTTCAACCCGGCCACCAGCCAAGATGCGAGCGCAATCGATATTGTCGCATCGATCACCAATGTCCGCCCGACGTGCAACGAAAGTGGCGACAAGATTTTTTCACAAGCCAGTTTTGATGTTCAGGCGCGGCGCAGCGATACGCAAGGCAGCCGGACAGTGACTTTACCCTATTTCACCACCGTGGTGCAGGGCAGCAGCGCCGTTGTTGCCAAGCGCGTCGGCCAAGTGACCCTGCAATTTGCCGATGGCCAGCAGCGGGCATCTGCCAGCGGGCAAGCCGCAAGCTATATCGACAAGGCATCGGCCAGCCTGCCGGCCGAAATCGTTCAAAAAATTACCAAGAAGCGCAAGCCCGGTGACCCCGATGCCGCGCTTGACCCCATGGCGGACCCTGAAGTGCGCGCTGCGGTCATCCGATCAAGCTTTGAAATGCTTGTCGGTTTCCAGCTGACCGAAGATCAGCTGCGGTATAATGTAACGCGTTGATACGCGCTTTTTTCAAGGCACGAAGATGACCCTTTTTGAACAATATGCAGCGCATGTCGATCATGCGTTGGACGCACTTGTTGCCAGCAACACCCTGCCATCGGGCATTGATCGCTCTCATGTGACGGTCGAACCGCCACGCGATCCATCGCATGGCGACATATCGACCAACGCGGCGATGGTGCTCGCCAAACCCGCAGGGCTTAATCCGCGTCAATTGGCCGAAGCCTTGTCGGCTGAACTCGCAAAGATTTCCGGCGTCACGGCTGTCGAAATCGCGGGGCCCGGCTTTTTGAACCTACGATTGGACGCATCGGCATGGCTCGATGAACTACGTTCAATTGCGCAGGCTGGCGATGATTATGGGCGCTCGCACCGTGGCGAGGGCAAATCGGTAAATATCGAATATGTCTCCGCCAACCCGACGGGGCCAATGCATATGGGGCATTGCCGCGGCGCCGTCGTGGGCGATGCGCTTGCCGCATTGATGGAATTCGCAGGCTACCGTGTCGTGCGCGAATATTATATCAACGACGCCGGTGGGCAGGTCGATGTTTTGGCGCGGTCCGCGCATTTGCGCTATCGCGAGGCATTGGGCGAGACCATTGAAATCGCCGAAGGGCTTTACCCCGGCGACTATCTAATTCCGGTTGGCCAGCGGCTGGCCGAGCGTTTTGGCGACCAATATGTTGCCCAGCCAGAGGCAGAATGGCTTGCGCTGTTCCGCAAAGCTGCGGTGGCCGAGATGATGGAGATGATCAAGGCCGACCTCGCCTTGCTGGGCATCCATCATGACCTGTTTTCATCCGAAGCCGAGCTGCATGAAGCGGGCAAGGCGGACATTGCCGAGCGCGAACTGCGCGCGCGTGGCCTTGTCTATGACGGCGAATTGGAAAAGCCAAAGGGCAAGGAAATCGAAGATTGGGAGCCGGTGACGCTTCCCTTGTTCCGGTCGACGCAATTTGGCGATGACCAAGACCGGCCGATCAAGAAATCCAACGGCAGCTGGACCTATTTCGGCGCTGATCTTGCTTATCATTTCCAGAAAAGTCAGGGCGTTGACGCCATGATCGACATTTGGGGCGCGGATCATGCGGGTACCGTCAAGCGCATCAAGGCGGCGGTCAACGCGCTGACCGATGGCAAGGTCGATTTCGATATCAAGCTTGTGCAAATGGTGCGCCTGCTGCGCGGCGGTGAGCCCGTTAAAATGTCCAAACGGTCGGGCAGCTTTGTCACGCTTGCTGATGTGATTGAAGAAGTCGGCAAGGATGTCGTCCGCT
>CAZCXQ010000161.1:0-5037 GCA_964502655.1 uncultured Sphingorhabdus sp. | reverse complement strand
GATGGCTGGCTGCCATCCACCAATTTGGGGGCAGCTTGTTCCCGTTCAATTGGGCGAAGCTGTTCTGGTGGCTGCGCGCGCCAAAGGTCCGCACGATGCGCGTGCCGTTGATGGGCGTGATGAAAAAACTGCAGTCGACCCGCATGGCGAGCCAATTGGCGTTCATGATGGTCTCTATCATTCGCGACGCGTCCACCAGCCAATTTGGCGCAAGCCGCGGTGAATTTGGCTGGGTGCTTGAAGATAATGGCCCGATGCGATCGGTTGGTGAGGCGATTAATGGCAAAATCAACAAGGTGTACCGCATTTACGAAAAGCGACTCTGACGGCGTGCGCGGACATATGCTGGCGTGACACGCATATACCGCCTTGACGCGCATTCCCGCGATATTGCCGCGGCCCTGTCTGCGGACCAAGGTCCAGACCCATGGGGCGGCGGTGCGCTAAGGCCGGGGACATTTGCGCCGGTCGTCGTCCGATCATCCAAGACGGCACGGCGCTTTATCCGCCCGATGGTGTGGGGCTATCCCGCGCCAAACAGCCTGACGCCCGCGGGCGATGTGCAATGGGTGACGTCAGTGCGCAATGTGGCTAGCCCGTTTTGGATCGGCAATTTGCGGCATATCGAATTGCGGTGCCTCGTTCCGGCGACGTCGATTGGCAACGAGCAACCGGCAGCGCCGGACAGCGGCCCCGCATCGGTCTGCGCGATGGCGGGCATTTGGCGTGACCTGACCGATATGCCGGTCTTTGCGATCATCACCATTGATGATGCCACTGACCCTATGAAAAAGCGCGGCACGCCGCTCATTCTCAACAGCGCGCAGCAGCACATGTGGCTGACGGCCGATTGGAAAGAGGCATCTCGCCTTGTCCAACCCGCGCAAACGGAACCCGTGGCATGTGCGTAGTATCCATCGCGTGGGAGGCGCATCCGCGCTGGAAACTTATCGCGATTGGCAACCGCGATGAATTTCACGACCGCGCGTCGGACGCGCTCGGTTCATGGGTGGACGCGCCGTCGATATTGGCGGGGCGCGATGTGCTGTCCGGCGGCACATGGATGGGTGTGCACGCCGATGGCCGCTTTGGTGTCGTCACCAACATACGCAACCCCGATGGCCCTGACCCGACCAAAAGGTCGCGGGGTGCGCTGGTTACCGACTGGCTATCTGGCGGGACACTGCCGACGGCGGTGGAGACATTTAGCCCGTTCAATCTGGTGCTGGCCGATACGCACGGGCTGACGCATATCGCGAACCGGCCCCATGCGGTGCAGGAGCGATGGCCCGGCGGCATATATGGATTGTCCAATGCGGAAACGGGTGCGCCTTGGCCGCGCAAGGACCAGTTGAACCGCGCACTCACGGAATGGTTTGCCGCCGAAGGGCATGATCCGGTCGACCTATTGGACGTTCTGTTGGACGATCAAAGCCCGGCATCGGGCGATCCGCCGATCTTCATCCGCAACGCCGTCTATGGGACGCGCTGCAGTACGCTGGTAGCGGTGGATGGCGACGGTGGCGGGTGCATCATGGAACGGCGCTTTGACCGCGATGGTAATTTCACGCGCGAGAGCCGTTTTACATTTGATTGGCCAATCTGACAGATTGTTGGGAACAGCACATCGTTACCCGCGTTTCCACTTTCCCACGCAGGAAAGGATGTGCCCGTGACCCAGACCGACAATAGCCGACCGATTGGCAATACGCCCATTACCGACGCCGCCGCTGCCACTGCACCCGCAGCATCGTCCGGAAGGACCGCCAGCGACGCCGCCGTCACCGCGACAGGTGAAGACATTGACAATGACCATGCCGACGAACGCCCCGTTGACCGGTCGCAGGACTCGCTTGAAAATTATAACAGCGAACAGGACGACGAAACTGCACAGGCGCAGACGGTGTCGGACGACGCCATTCGCAATATTCCCAATCGTGAGTCAGAGCATGGCGGCATGACCAACCCCGCGCAGATATATCCTGACGACGCGCAGGACGTCGTTGACCATATGCACCAGATGGAACGCAGCGGACAGATTGATATGGACGCCTATCGCGGCGAACGCAGCGATGACGATGAACCGGAAACTTTAGGCGAAGCGGCGCTTGAGCCCGGCGACGTCGACAGCCATGGCAACCGGTCGCGCAATCCGGGCTGACATTTGCACCAATTTTCCTGAAGCAGCTTATCGTTGCTTAAAGGAACGGAGGACCCGTCCCCTGAAAGGGGGGCGGGTCTTAACGTTTGATGGCGTCGCCGACAGAGGCGAATATCAGCGCCAGGGCAAAGGCGGACACCATGCCGGTGAACAATGCGACGGCGGGAATTTGAAATACGTCCATATCAGGCTCCTTGGGTTAGAAGCCCTGTATGCACCGCGTAATCAGGTCATGCTTTGATCTGGGTCAAATGGCCGACAATCGCTTCCATCGGCAATGGGCCATAGATATGCGGGAAACGCGCGCCGCCGCGCGATGGTTCCCAGATGATGCTGTCACCCAGATAGGCCAAGGCAACTTCGGCAATGACGAGGCCATCCTGTCCGGCAAAATGCTTATCCAGCGTGCCCTGCAGCTGATCCTTCGCCGACAAATGAATGTAGCCATCCGCCAGATCGACAGGTGCGCCGTGAAAGACGCCGTCGGCTTCAAACTGCGCCCATTGCGCAGCGGTGAATATTTTGAAGGCGGTATCGGTATGGTTATGTTCGGACATGTCCAGCCCATGCCGAAAAGCGCGGGGCGAGGCAAGCCGCGCATAGGGCCGAGGCGCCCGCCCGCTGACTGTGGCGTTAATACCACAGCATTTCGTTGTTTTATATTCATGAAACTATCGCCGCCGCGGACCTGTTTGTTGATTGGCGCCACGATGATGGCGTCAGTTTGACTGAAAATGGATGATAACAATGCGTAAACTTTTAATCGGTGCAGCCCTCCTCTCCACTGCACTTGCCACCCCTGCATTCGCGCAGGAATCCGCTCCCTTTACCGGCCCACATATCGAAGGCCTTGTTGGCTATGATGATGTCAGCGAAGGCGAAGGCGATTTGATGTACGGCGTCTCGGGCGGGTATGATTTCCAACTGGGCGGCGTGATTGCCGGTATCGAAGGTGAATTCGCCGATTCCGATGTAAAGGGCACCGCGAATGACCTGATCACCACGGGCGATAGCTTCAGCCTGAACACCGACCGTGATCTATATGTCGGCGCGCGGATCGGTTTTGCCGCAACGCCATCGACGATGATCTACGCCAAGGGCGGATACACCAATGCCAAGTTTGAAAGCCGTTTCGACAATGGCGCGGGCACGATTTTCAACAATGGCGTCACCGCCGATGGCTACCGTTTGGGCGCCGGTATTGAACAGAAATTCAACCTGTTCGGACCAAGCGGCTTCATCAAGGCGGAATATCGCTATTCGAACTACAAGAATCTCGACATTGGTGAGGATGATTTCGACCGGGAAATCGACGTTGACCGTCATCAGGCCGTCGTCGGCGTGGGCGTGCGTTTCTAATTCGCTGCGATAGACCCGCTTTGGCGGATCGCTTCATGGGACCGTCGGGCGCAATCCCGGCGGTCTTTTGCGGCGCGCGGCTTCCGCAATCCATCCGCAATCCATCCAAAATCGAACCAACTCGCCGCGACAGCATCCGCATTCGGCCTAAAATGTAAGCTATGGTATCACGCCACAGTATCTGCGCCGCAGCAGCGGCGGCATTTTTGGGCCTTTGGAGCTTTGCCGCGCCAGCATCTGTCGCCAGCGCAGGCGACAGCGAATCTGCGTCCTTTGGCCTGTGCCATAGCGGCGGGGGGACCAACTGCGTCGTTGATGGCGACACCATATATTATCGCGGCGCCAAAATCCGCATTGCCGATATCGACACCCCCGAAACCCACGGTCCCCGTTGCCCGTTGGAGGCAGAATTGGGCGCAGCGGCGACCCGGCGGATGCACCAATTGGTCAATGCCGGGCCGTTCACGCTGCAATCGATCGACCGCGATACCGACCGTTATGGCCGCAAGCTGCGCATATTGACGCGCGGCGGCGAAAGCCTGGGCGCGGTGCTGGTGCGGGAAGGCCTTGCGCGCTATTATGCCGGTGGCCGGCGGCCCTGGTGCTGATGCGCTAACCCCCGCCAGCACCCATCCCCCCAAAAAACCATTTTCCTACACGAACCTATATGGTTCATAATCGCCTCCGTTTTTTCAAATGGAGCCCATCATGCGTAACAAAGTCCCCGTCCCCCGCGAAAACCGCCCGCCTTTGCCTGATTTCACCCCCGTGCCGCTGAGATACCGCCATGATGGCTGGACGCCGGAGCGGCAGCGCGGCTTTATTGAGGCGTTGGCCGACACCGGCTGCGTTTCGCGCGCGACGGCCATCGTCAACATGTCGTTGGAGGGCGCCTATTATCTGCGCCGACAAAAAGGCGCGGAGGAGTTTCGCGCCGCGTGGAATGCCGCGCTCGATTTCGGGGTGCAGAAGTTAAAAGACATCGCCTTTGAACGCGCGATTGAGGGGGAGATGATCCCCGTCTTTGAAAAGGGCAAGTTGATGGGGTACCGGCGCAAACGCAACGACCGGCTGCTGATGTTCTGCCTGCGCCATTATGGGCAGGATGCGAATGGTAAACGCACCACGATCAACTATTTCAGCAGCCGGGCACAGGCGGGGTCAGCCAGCGGAGAGGCAAGCGGAGGCGCAGGCGGCAGCATATCGGCGGCAGAGGCCAGCACCACCACCGTGCGCACCGTAATCAACGGCAATGGCACCGCCGCGAACATCGACGACGCGGCCCGCGCGCTGGAAAATTTTGAAGGCATCGCACTGGACGCAGAGGCACAGGCCGCGATCACCGCCGCGTTGGAGGCATGCGCCGCCCGCTACCGCGCCGCAGGGGAGATTATTGACGAAGGCGGCGATGATGCAATCGCGATGATGGTCGATGATCCCGACCAAATTTATGTCCCGACGGGCAAAAACACCTCCCCCTATCACGGCGAATTGGTTCTGCCCGACATGGTGACCGA
>CAZCXQ010000160.1:0-5046 GCA_964502655.1 uncultured Sphingorhabdus sp. | reverse complement strand
GCCACATTCGCGTCAATGGCGTGAAGTGCAACATCGCAAGCCGTCAGGTTGCGGTGGGTGACGTCATCAGCCTCGGCAACAAGGCCAAGGAAATGGCTTTGGTTATCGAAGCACAAGGCCTCGCTGAGCGTGACGTTCCAGAATATGTGTCTGTAGACGGCAACGACAAGGTCACTTTCGCGCGTATCCCAACGCTCGACGAAGTGCCCTACCCCGTTAAGATGGAACCAAATTTGGTCGTCGAATTCTATTCGCGTTAATCTTACAAACGATCTTACGAAAAAGGCGGTCCTTGTGGCCGCCTTTTTTGTTTGAGCCTGACCGGCGGGTCTGGCAGAAGGCGCGCAATAATCTTTCCCCCTTAGGAGAATTTCATGCGCCTGCTGTCTCTGGCCCTTGTATCTGTTCTGGCTCTCACGACCGCCTGTCAAAAGGACGTGGCGGTAGACGCCCTGCCGCAAGTCGAAGTCCCCGCGCTTTCCGAAGCGACGATGAAGGACGTGACGCGCGAATTGTCACTCGACAGCTACGAAGGCCGCGCACCGGGTTCGGTCGGCGAAGAGAAGACCGTCGCCTATCTGATAGCCAAATTTAAAGCGGCAGGACTTGAGCCCGGCAATAACGGCAGCTGGACGCAGGATGTGCCGCTGATCGAAATCACCGCGAAAAATGTATCGGCGCTCACGATTGCCGACCGCAGCGGCAAGGCCATGTCATTCGCCTATGGCAACGAATATGTCATCGGGAGCTACCGCGAGACACCCAAAACCGATATCAAACAAAGCGAGATGGTTTTTGTCGGCCACGGCATTGTCGCCCCTGAAAAAGGCTGGAATGACTATGCTGGCGTCGATGTTAAGGGCAAAACCGTCGTCGTCATGGTCAATGACCCCGATTTCGAAAATGAAGGTCTTGATGGCCCATTCGGTGGTAAGGCCATGACCTATTACGGACGCTGGACATATAAATATGAAGAGGCTGCGCGTCAGGGCGCTGCTGCCGTTTTGATCATCCATGACACTGCCCCCGCGGCATATGGCTGGAATGTCGTCAACTCCAGTTGGACTGGCACGCAATTCCTGGCGCAGTCAAAGGATGGCGGAAAGAGCCAAACTCAAGCCAATGGCTGGATCCAGAAATCCGTAGCCAAGGAAATTTTTGCAGCCGCCGGTCAGAATCTCGACAAGCAAATGGCCGCAGCCAAGCAAAAAGGCTTTAAGGCGGTTCCGCTGAACCTCACCGCGTCGATGAACTTCGAAAATGACATCGCGCGCAAGGCGAGCAAGAACGTCATTGGTGTCATGAAAGGCACCAAGCGCCCCGACGAATATGTGCTCTACACGGCGCATTGGGACCATCTCGGTCGGTGCACGGCCGCGGCCGATGGCGATGACATTTGCAACGGTGCAGTCGACAATGCCACAGGCACTGCGGCACTGGTCGCGTTGGCAGAAGGCTTTGCCAAAGCCGGCGCGCCGGAGCGTTCGGTCGTGTTCCTTGCGGTGACGGCTGAAGAAAGCGGCCTGCTTGGTTCGAAATTCTACGCCGAAAACCCCGTCTTCCCGCTGTCGCAAACCGTCGGCGGCGTGAACATGGACGCCTTCTCAATGTCTGGCCCCGCGAAGAATTTGACCGTCATCGGCAAAGGCAAATCGCAACTTGATCTCTATCTTGAGGCTGCCGCAAAGTCCGAAGGTCGGACCCCTGAAACGGAACCGACCCCGGAAAAGGGCTTCTACTACCGCTCTGACCATTTCAGCTTTGCAAAGCTTGGCGTGCCGATGGTGTATTTCGAAGGCGGCGATGATCTTGTCACCGGCGGTAAGGCTGCTGCAAAGGCCGCTGCGGAAGATTATGAAAAGAACCGGTACCACGCCCCCGGCGACGAATTTGACGAAAAATGGGATTGGTCGGGCGTCATGTCGGACTTGAAACTATACTATCGCATCGGGCGGATGTTGGCGATGACCGACGCATGGCCAAACTGGAACGACGGCGACGAATTCCGCGCTGTCCGCGACAAGAGCCGCAACGGGAAATAAGCCAATGACGTTCCGTATGCCCGCCGAATGGGCGCCCCATGAAGCCGTCTGGATTGGCTTTCCCAGTTCTGCGGAATATTGGGGTGCGCCGCTCCAACGCGCGCAGCAGCAGATGGCCGCCTTTGCAAACGCGGTGCACGCATCGGGCCAGGGCGAACGGGTGCATGTAATTGCCGGTAACGCAGAGGCCATGGCCGTCGCCCAGGGACTGGTTGACGCTGGCGTACATGTGGAGCTGCGCCAAATTGGCGACGTTTGGTTGCGTGATACGGGCTGCATCATCGTGAAAGATGGGGATCGGCGGATTGCCCGTAATTTTGGTTTCAATGGTTGGGGAAACCGGTTCGACTATCCCGGTGATCAAACCATTGGCCATGAATTGGCCGCGGATTTTGGTTTTGAAATCGCACAGGCGGACTGGATATTTGAAGGCGGATCGATTGACGTCGACGGTGAAGGTCTGGCTGCTACGACCGTTGATTGCCTGTTAAACCCCAACCGCAACCCAACACTCGATAAGGCTGCAATTGAAGACCGGCTGCGCACTGATTTGGGGATAGAACGATTGCTTTGGCTCGGCGACGGCCTCGCCAACGACCATACCGACGGGCATATTGATAATTTGGCACGCTTTGTTGGCCCGAACCATATTCTGGTTCCAAGCAGCGCCGGACCCGATGATCCAAACCAAGCCGTCTTTGAAGATGCCCGCGCGCGCGCCGAAGCGTTCGGATGCAAAGTGACGTTGATGCCGTCGGTTGGCCGTTTTGAACAAGACGGGGAAATCGTGCCGGCAAGCTATATGAATTTCTACATCGGCAACCGCGCTGTCGTCGTACCGATTTATGGCAGCGCGAACGATGATGCCGCGATTGACGTGTTGGCAAGCATCTACCCCGAACGCGACGTTATCGGTGTCATGGCAGATGCGGTATTGACCGGCGGCGGAAGCTTTCATTGTTCAAGCCAACACGTGCCCGTTTGATGATATTGGATATCGACGCAAAACATTGCATAATCCCAAAACAACCAACCAAGAGGACACCCCCAATGAAAAAGACTTTTCTGATTGCCCTCGCCGCCACTGCGCTTGCAGCCCCTGCCTTTGCTGACCATCACAGCATGAGCAAAGCCGAACATGACAAAATGCATAAGGAGCACACCGCGCGCCTTACAAAAATCCTCGCCGACCCATCGCGCGGTGCCGATGCCAAGCGCGATCAATATCGCCATCCTGCCGAAACGTTCGAATTCTTCCGTTTGCACCCTGACCACGTCATCGGCGAATATGCGCCGGGTGGCGAATGGGTTTCGCGTATCCTTGGCCGTTATGTGAACGAGAAAGGCAAATATACCGGCCTGTATTTCGGCACAAAAAGCCATTTCAGCGATCAACAGAAAGCCGGCATCGCCGCGGGTATTGCAAAGTTCCCTGCTGATGTCGCGGCAGTATCCGGACGTCCGGCGACAGATTTCAACGCGTTTTCGCTCAGCGAAATTCCCGACGGCGCAAATGGGTCTTTCGACCGCATCCTTGTGATGCGCATGATGCACAATATGATGAACTGGAACATCGCGGACGCCGAAATCAAGGCGATGCGCGACCTGTTGAAGGATGATGGCTTGCTGGGCATCGAACAACATCGCGCAAAGGCAGATGCGCCGTTCAGCTACACCAATGGCACCAAAGGCTATATGCGTGAGGCCGATATCATCAAATTCATGGAAGTGAACGGATTTGAGCTGATCGCCAAAAGCGAAGTCAACGCCAATCCAAAAGACAGTGCCAATTGGCCCGATGGCGTTTGGACGCTTCCGCCAGCTTTGCGTTTGAAAGATGTCGACCGCGCAAAGTACGAAGCGATTGGGGAATCCGACCGCATGACATTGCTGTTCAAAAAACGACCCTGATTGTTGGATGCGTGCTGCCCAGCCGGCCGATGCCCCTCTTAATGCCGTGGATTTTGCGGTTGGGGCATCGCCTGTTGGGCACGCTGGTCGCTGGCATAGCGACGACAATATTATTGTATCTGGTAACAATCGTGATTGCAGCGCGTTTCGGCGTCCGGCTATAGACGCTCCATGACCCGAAATATCACCGTTGCTGCGTTGCAACTGCCCCTGTCGGCAAGCGTAGCCGAAAATATCGATGCTGTATGCGACCTCGTGTCACAGGCCGCAGAGCAAGGCGCGCACATCATCCTGCCGCCTGAACTGTTTTCAGGCCCCTATTTCTGCAAAACGCAGGAGGAAGAACATTTTGCGCTGGCGCGGCCAACGCGCGAACACCCGTCGGTCATCGCCATGGCGAAACTCGCCAAGCAACTTGGCGTGGCCATTCCCACAAGCTTTTTTGAACGTGACGGCGCGCATTTCTACAACAGCGTCGCGATGATTGGTCCCGATGGCGATATTATGGGCGTCTATCGCAAAAGCCATATTCCCGACGGCCCCGGCTATCAGGAGAAATATTATTTCCGCCCTGGAAACACCGGGTTCAAAGTTTGGGACGTCTTTGGCACGCAAATCGGCGTCGGCATCTGCTGGGACCAATGGTACCCCGAATGCGCACGGGCAATGGCATTGATGGGCGCTGAGCTGCTGTTCTATCCCACCGCCATTGGCGCAGAGCCACAGGATGCGACGTTGGATACACGGCACATGTGGCGCCGGGCCATGGTGGGCCACGCGGTATCAAACTGCATGCCGGTCATCGCGGCAAACCGTATCGGCGCGGAAAACGACCATGGCGGTCTGGCGCAAAAATTCTATGGCACCAGTTTCATCGCCAACGAATGGGGCGATGTCGTCTGCGATTTGGATGATGCGGAAACCGGTATATTGGTTGCAACATTCGATCTGGATCAAGCCCGCGCACACCGCGCAAGCATGGGCTTCTTCCGCGATCGGCGCCCGCAATTATACAGCCGGCTTGTCGAGGATATCTAAGCTGTCACATCTCTACCTCATCGGCATTGGCTCTAATCAGCCACATGCAATCATT
>CAZCXQ010000159.1:0-5073 GCA_964502655.1 uncultured Sphingorhabdus sp. | reverse complement strand
ACAATGCCTCCGCACTTAAGGCGCAAGTCATTGGCGCAACATGGGTGGGCAATCGCCGTTGGGATTTGCAGTTCCAGACGGGCGAAACATTGGCCTTGCCCGAAGGTGAAAAGGCAGCGGCCGAGGCGTTGCTGAATTTTGCGCGGATGGATGGTATCCACCGGTTGCTTGGCCGCGACCTGATCCATTTCGACTTGCGCGATCCGGAACGTGCATATTTTCGCAAGGCACCAAAGGCCGAACCTGTTAAAGTAGAGAGCGGTGGCATAACGTCGACCACCAGCGGAAGAGAAGTATGAAAGCTGCACGCGTTGAAAAACTGATTTCGGCCATTGATATTGGCTCTTCAAAAGTTTCGGCACTCATCGCCGGGTTGACCGACAGCGGCGAACTGCTGGTGCTGGGCACGGGCCAACGCGAGAGCAGGGGTGTCACACGCGGCTGTATTGCCGATGTCGAACAAGCGGAATTGTCCGTGCGCCACGCCGTTGAACAGGCCGAGCGGATTGCCGGGCTGAACATCGACCGCGTGTGGGTGGGCATGTCGGCCGGCGGGCTTGATAGCTTGCTTGCACCCGTTGAAATTGAACTGGGTGGCGACCGCATCACGCAGGAAGATGTCGACGAATTGCTGCAGGCTGGACGTGCGAACATACAGACCGGCGGCAAAATTGCGCTTCATATACAGCCAACATTATATTCGCTGGATGGCGTAGGCGGCGTTGCGAATCCACTTGGATTGCATGCTGACCGCCTTGGCGTCGATGTCCATGTCGTTCTGGCGGACCAGTCGCCTGTTCGGAACATGGATATGACGGTGCGGTCCGCGCATCTTGATGTTGAGTCGCTCGTCGTCGGCCCAGTGGCGACTGGCCTTGCGTGCCTGACGGCGGAAGAGCGAGAGCTGGGTGTGGCTCTTGTTGAATTTGGCGCGGCGGTGACCAATGTGTCGGTCTTCATTGGCGGTATGCTCGTCGGGCTGGAAACCATTCAGAAGGGCGCGTCGGATATTACCGACGACATCGCATCGGCCTTCGGTATTCGCAGGGCACAGGCCGAACGGCTGAAATGCTTCCACGGCTCTGCCTTAACCAGCCCGCGCGATCATCAGGAAGTGCTCGACATTGGCCCTGACGAAAACGGCGTTGAGGCAGGCTCAAACGCACCACGCATCACGAAGGCGCAGTTGAACGCCGTGGTCTGCCAGCGTGTGGATTCCATCGTCACCGAAATCGCGCAAGCGCTGAAAACCTTGGGCTTCTCCGGCCCATCCGGGCATCAGGTGGTGTTGACCGGCGGCGGCGCTGAACTGAAGGGTGCAGCGGAACATATGCAAGGCGCGCTCGGCCGCACGGTCCGCATTGGCCGTCCTTCGGGCCTGGCCAGCATTCCCGAGGCACATTCGGGACCAGCATTTTCAACGCTCGTCGGATTGATTCATTACGCCGCATCGGAACGTGTTGACCTGAAATCAGGTTATGATTTGCGTGTCGAACAGATGGCCGGGACGATGCCGGGGCTGATCGAACGGATAAAACGCGCGGTACGAGAGAATTTCTGACAGAAACCTGTGCAAAAGCGGTAATTTTTAAGTGTGCGCGTTATCCTTTTGTGTCAAAAGCGTGAAAATTTCGAACAAGCCACAGAGGCTAGGGGGATAAAGTTATGAGCATCAATATCGGTCCACCAATGGTTGACGAGTTGAAGCCGAAAATTGCCGTTATCGGTGTTGGTGGCGCGGGCGGTAACGCCGTGGCCAACATGATCAGCGCACGGGTAGAAGGCGTCGACTTCGTTGTAGCCAACACCGACGCACAGGCGCTGAACGCGTCGCCTGCCGAATATCGCATTCAGCTTGGGCCTGAAATCACGCAGGGTCTTGGCGCAGGTTCACGCCCCGAAGTTGGCCGTGCTGCGGCTGAAGAAACGCTTGAGCAAGTGAAAGTGGCGCTTACCGGTTGCCACATGTGCTTTATCGCGGCTGGTATGGGCGGCGGCACCGGAACTGGCGCTGCGCCGGTTATCGCCAAGGTTGCGCGCGAAATGAATATTTTGACGGTCGGTGTCGTGACCAAGCCGTTCATGTTCGAAGGTTCGCGCCGCATGCGGTCCGCAGAATCGGGTATCATCGAATTGCAGCAGCATGTCGATACGCTGATCGTTATTCCAAACCAGAATCTGTTCCTGGTTGCCAACCCGAACACAACATTCAAGGAAGCATTCCAGCTGGCTGACGAAGTGTTGCAGCAGGGCGTTCGTGGCATCACCGACCTGATGGTTATGCCTGGCCTCATCAACCTCGATTTTGCTGACGTCCGTTCAGTCATGCACGAAATGGGCAAGGCAATGATGGGCACGGGCGAAGCCGAAGGCGATGGCCGCGCGCTCGAAGCTGCGGAAAAAGCCATTGCCAACCCGTTGCTCGACGGCGTTTCAATGCAGGGCGCAAAGGGCGTTATCGTATCGATTACCGGTGGCGAAGATATGCGCTTGATGGAAGTCGACGAAGCGGCCAACCATATCCGTGAACTGGTTGACCCCGATGCAAACATCATCTGGGGTTCGGCATTCAATGAAAATCTGAACGGCAAGATCCGCGTTTCGGTTGTCGCAACTGGCATCGATAACGAAGGCTTGACCGCGACACCGGCAGCACAAAGAACGCCATTCTCGTTCAGCCGCCCTGCGCCTGCGCCGGAGCCTGAACCTGTTGTAGAAGTTGCGCCTGCTGCGACATCTTTGTTCGAAAATGCAGCCGATACAGCAGCAGTGGAAGAAACGGCCGCCGCTGCATTCGAAAATGAAGCACCAGACGACGACAGCTTGGAACTTGGTAGCGACTTTGTTGCAACCGAAGCAGATGAAGCGGAAGACGTTGCACCAACGGAATATGCAGTCAACAATGATAGCCCACGGGATTCGTGGGCCAATGCCGACGCACTTGACCTCGATACGCCTGCGACCGAAGGCTATCCGTCTGCGCAGCCAGTCGATGTGCCCCAGCCACCAGAACGTGCTGCACCGCGCATTCCAACGGGCGGCACATTGTTTGAACGTATGTCCAACCTGTCTCGTGGTCTGACCCGTTCGGACGACGAAGAGGACAAGGGCAATGAAGGCGCAAATGGTATAAACATTCCGCGCTTTCTTGACCGTCAGAACAACTCATAAGACGCGCGTTAAGCGCACCGTCATCTTGTCTTTTCTATGCAACCGTTTGTCGGACCAAGGCGCGAATGCGCTTTGTGTTCGGCGGTCGGCAGCTACATAGAATGATATGGGTGTGACAATATTACGTAGCCTTGGATTCGGTAGTGCGCTGGTTTTTTCGGCGGGCGGCTTGTCGTCTGCTGTGCAAGCACAGGCCGTCGACGAAAGCGCGCTGGAGGCGCTTGACCAGAAAACGCCTGCGGTCGTGCCAAATATTGTCGAGCCCGCTGGCGCAGTCGAACTGCGTGCCGCAATGCGACGCATTTCTTTTAACCCAAGCGATGCGGATGCCTTGGCCGATGCCGGGAATGCCTCTTTGCTGTTGGGCGATGCCAATGCCGCGCTCAATTTCTTCACGCGCGCCAATGCGATACGCCCCAATAACAGCCGGATCGTGTCCGGCCTGGCCATAGCAACGGTGCGGACAGAAAACCCGTTTGAGGCCTTGCGCCTGTTTGATGATGCCGTCCGGTTGGGCGCAAGCGAACGTTCGATTGCCGCCGACCGCGCGCTGGCGTTTGATTTGCTCGGCAATTTTGGACGTGCACAACAGGATTACCAATTGGCGCGGACCGCGGCATCGTCTGATGATATCATCATCCGTCAGGCCGTGTCGCTTTCGCTTGCCGGACAAAAGGAACAGGCTGACGCCATGCTGGTGCCGCTTTTGCAGCGCAACAGTCCGACGGCATGGCGCGCCCGGGCCTTTATGTTGGCCGCGCGCGGTGAGTTGCGTGAATCCAACAAGGTGGCGCAGGGATTCATGGATGCACCATCGGCGCAAAAGATGGAGCGGTTCTTCCGCTTGATGCCAAATTTAACCGGCGCGCAGCAGGCCGCCGCCATTCATCTGGGACATTTCCCAACCAGCCAATCGGTCGGGCGTGACAGTGAACAGGTTCGCCGTGTGGCTGCAACCTTGCCGCAAACCCCGATTGCTCCTGCCGAAAACCGCCTCATTCCATCCGGCGCACCGCTTGGACCAAAGGCGACGAAAGCACGCGACGCGAAAAGCGAAGTAAAACCGCTGAGCAAGCAGGACCGCAAAGCGCAGGCACGTGCGGAAGTTCAGGCGGCGGTTGCTAATATTCCCGATGCGTTGAAACTGCCCAAAACCGACACCGCGCGCTTGGGTACTGCGGCCGCTCGCGCGGCTGTGGCGGATGCGCAGTCGGCCCGGATAACAAATGTTGCCAACAATGCACTGCCCGCGCCCGAAACGGCGCGCCCGCTTGTGCGCGTCGCTTTGCCGCCCGCAACCTTGGCCGCAGGCACAGCGACGGTTCCAACAACCCCTCGGCCTGAACCTGTTGTGGCAAAGGTTGAACCGGCAGCAACGGCAGCGGTGACGACACCAACTGCGCAAGAACCGGTGACGCTTGCGGCCGCAACGCCGCCCGCGCAACCCGTCGTCAACATGGCGGCAGCAACAGCGGTGCCTGCGTCCACTGCGTCGGCAGGGTTCAGTCTCGCCGATATTGTTGGCGCGATCGAAATTCCGGAAAGTGAGCAACGGCCCTCAGAAATTCCGGTCGATTTGAAAAAGCTGAAGCCCGTGACGCCCAAGGCAGCGGCCGACGCCAGCAAAGCCGCCAAAATTGACCCGAAAGCCGCCGCCAAAGCCAAGTTAGAGGCCGCAAATCCAGCGCGCATCTGGGTGCAAATCGCAACGGGCGAAGCCAGTGGGCTTGGTTTCGACTATCGCAAATTGACGAAGAACAACCCTATATTGTTCAAGGCGCAGAAGCCGTGGACATCGCCATGGGGCAAGACCGCGCGACTGCTGGTCGGCCCGTTCCCGGATGTGAAGGCCGCCAAAAAGTGGGAAGGCGACTTTAAGAAAGCGGGCGGCGACGCATTTAT
>CAZCXQ010000158.1:2426-5088 GCA_964502655.1 uncultured Sphingorhabdus sp. | reverse complement strand
ATGGAACATCGTCGCATTGGCAAAAGTGCCGTTTACGTCTCAGATATCTGCATGGGGACGATGACATTCGGGTCGCAAACCGATGAAGCGCAGGCGCACCGTATACTCGACCGCTGTCTGGACGCGGGCATCAACTTTTTCGATACCGCCGAAGGCTATCCTGTGCCGCCCGACATCAAATGGGTCGGCCGGACAGAAGACATTGTTGGCCGCTGGATGAAGGGCAAAAACCGCGACGCCATCATCATGGCCACGAAGGTTTCGGGCCCAAGCCATACCTGGTTCAAGTCGCCAAAGCGCGGCGGGATGACCGCGCTTGATCGTCACAACATTGTCACCGCGGTTGAGGAAAGCCTGCGCCGTCTGCAGACCGATTATATCGATTTGTACCAAACGCATTGGCCAGACCATGGCACCGGCTATGACGAAACGATGGAAACACTCGACGAGCTGGTGCGCGCCGGAAAAGTCCGCGTTCTGGGTTGCTCCAACGAGACAAGCTACGGCCTTATGAAGTCGCTCGCGACATCGGAGCGGTTGGGCACGGCACGCTATCACAGCATTCAGAACAACTTTTCCATTAACAACCGCCGGTTCGAAGATGAACTGAAACAAGTCTGCCGTCAGGAAGGCGTTTCGTTGCTCCCCTATTCGCCATTGGGCGGCGGCGTCTTGTCGGGCAAATATCTGGACGGCGCGCGGCCCGAAGGCGCCCGTTTCTCCCGCTATCTGGAAATGACTGGCGCACGTCAGGCCGAAATGGCGCAGCGATTTGCCGGACCGCGGGCGTTGGAAAGCACGATGCGGATTGTGGAGATTGCCAAGGAAGCCGGCATGTCACCGGTCACGCTGGCGACCGCTTGGTCAAAGCAACATGACTTTGTCGCATCGACCATTGTGGGCGTGAGCGCCGAGGATCAATTGGACGATATTTTCGCCGCGATTGACCTGAAACTCAGCGCCGAAGTGATGACCGCCATTCACAAGGTGACGAAAGAAATATTGTACCCGATGGGGTGAGTTCAAACCCGTTTCGCCATTATCTTCAAGCATCCTTTCGTCATGACCTTGCCATCGTCCTGAACTGATTCGTCATCCTGAACTTGTTTCAGGATAACATGCGACGGTTGTTCGTTATCCTGAAACAAGTTCAGGATGACGAGGAAGGTGTTTGTGCAGGATGGGGCGGGGCGTTTGTTCGGGAATGACGTTCGCCCGTCCGGATCGCTTCCTCGGACGGGGTTTTTATATATCTGCGGTTTAAAGCCGCCTTATTTAAAACCTAGGGCCGCGCGCATGATTTGGAATATGGTGTTCTGTTCAATCGTGCCCTTGAACAAATGCGCCTTTGGCCCGGCGGCGCGCGCGACGACATCTTCGCCGCTGTGCGTTTCGGAACCGGTGGGGATCAACGCCTGCTGCCGGTAATTCAGCGCCTGCGTATCTTCTTTCAACGGGTCGGGGCGTGGCATGGCCGTGATCGCGCCGGGGCCGTTAATATAGCCCAAGGTTGTGTACCCCTTGCCATCAAAGGCCAGGGTTGATTTGCCTTTCTGGTCGACCACGGGGCCAAGGATGGGGTTACCGCGTTCGGGATATCCCGCCATGGTGAAGGTGTGGCTATGGTCCGATGTGACGACGATTAACGTATCGCGCAGGTCGACAGTGTCCATCGCGGCCTTCAACGCATCATTCAGCGCCACAGTGTCCTGCAACGCGCGATAGGCGTTGCCGCCATGGTGGCCATGGTCAATCTTGCCCGCTTCGACCATCAGGACAAATCCCTTGCGGTTTTTGGACAGCATCGCGATCGCCTTCGTCGTCATTTCGGCGAGCGAGGGTTCTTTTGATCCGCTCGCCGTGCGGTCCGCGTCAAATTGCATATGCGATTGTTCGAACAGGCCCAGCAGCTTGCTGGTCTTTTTCGCGTCCACCGCGGCAAAGCCTTCGCTGTTCCAGACATAGGCGCTTTTGGGGTTGGCGGCCAGCCAGCTGGCGATCAGGTCCTTGCCATCGGCGCGCTTGCCCTTTTTGGTCGGATATTCGGGGTCAGCTTCGGTGTTGGGCATGAAATGCTGGCGTCCGCCGCCCAACATAACCTCAAACCCGTCGCCATGCGGCCATTCGACCATTTGGCGGGCGATATCGATGCAGCCTTCGGCCTTGGCCGCGGCGGGCATATTGGCATCCACTTCCCAATCGCGCTGCGCGACATGGGCATAGGTCGATGCGGGCGTGGCGTGGGTGATGGTCGCGGTGGAGACAATGCCGGTGGCATATCCCTTGTCCTCGGCCATTTCGAACAAAGATTTGACCTTAAAGGGTTCGGTCGCCTTGCAATTGTCCTCAACCGCTTGCGGGCCAACGCCCAGAACGCCGTTCAGCGTTTTGACGCCGGAGACGATCGCGGTTGCGGTCGGCGCGCTGTCGGGCACCTGGCCATCATGCGAGTAAGTTTTGACCAAGGCGGTATGCGGCAGGCGGTCCATTTGCGCGACATAGGATTCGCCATCGACGCCCTTTTTCTGCCCTTCAAAAATGCGCGCGGCGGTCAAAGTGGTGATGCTCATGCCGTCGCCGATGAAGATGATGACATTGCGCGCCTTGCGGTTGTTGGGCGTATCCGCCTCCAACCGGGCAAGCTCGGCTGCGCCAGCCTTTA
>CAZCXQ010000158.1:0-2416 GCA_964502655.1 uncultured Sphingorhabdus sp. | reverse complement strand
ACACGCGCCTGAAGGCGGCGCAGTCGTTCCGCGTCACCTCGACGGTGCTCGACGTGCACCCGGTCGCCAAGGGCGAGGCCTTCGGCTACCGCGGCCGCAGCGCCCCGAGGGACGGCCACCTGCTGGTGGTCAGCGGCGGCGTGCCAATGGGTCGCGCAGGCGGCAGGGGAGCCGCCGCCGTCGCAGCCGCAGGATCCGGCGTCGCCGCATATTGGGCAAGAAGCGGCGCGCCGATCAGGCAGGACGCCAACGCCAAAGACACAGGCAGGCCAGCGGACACAAACGGCGACACTTTACGCATTTTACTCTCCAAAAATGTTTCAGGCCCACACATCGCAGACGATGATGACGGGCGCAAGACAGTGGGGGTTTGGAGGGGGAGATTTTGGCGTGGCTTCGCCTTTGCCAATATTTGCCCCCACGCCAAAAGCGATCTAACACCCCCCTTGTCTGCACATGATGTGCAATGGCTCGGGGGGGCATCACATGAATGGGTTTGAATATATCTTTACGTTGTTCGGGCTGCTGCTCGGGCTGGCGCTGGCGGAGGGATTGGGCGGGCTTGCCCGTGTGTTAAAGGCGCGGCATCATGTCCATGTCGGCTGGCCCACCGCGTTGTTGGGGCTGTTTGTGTCCTGCGACCTCGTGACATTCTGGTTATATGGATGGGAATTGCGGGAGGTTATTCCGATAACATGGCCGGCGATTTTTGGAGGCTTTGTGGTCACCGCCATTTATTATCTCGCGGCCTCGCTCATCTTTCCCGATGGCGATTTGGAGGATTTGGATGCGCATTTCGACCGCCATTATCGCACGGTGATGGCCGGGGTTTTTGTGTGCAATGTCGCGTTGTTCGGCACGTTGGTGACGCTCATGGATATACCCGACCTGTTCACCCTGCGCTTTGTGGTGGTCGGATGGTCAGCGTTCCCGGCCTTGTTGCTGGCAATATGCACCCGCGACCGCCGCGTGGTGATGGGCTGTCTGGTCTATCTGATTTCGCTTTACCCGTTGGCGGTGGTGTGGGCGTAGCTTAGCTTGCCCGATGCCCACCCCTAGCCCAGTGGAGCCTCTCGGATCAGTCCGGGGGACTGATCCCTCCACTCGCCTGCGGGAGGGGAACTTAGCTGGCCTTCTAGCTTGCTTTCGCAAGCATGGGCGCGAGATAATGCCCCGTGTAGCTCGCCGCGACCTTGACCACATCCTCCGGCGTGCCTTCGGCGACGATCTCGCCGCCCTTCACGCCGCCTTCGGGGCCGAGGTCGATGATCCAGTCCGCGGTCTTAATGACGTCCAGATTATGTTCGATGACCACCACGCTGTTGCCCTGTTCCACCAAACGGTGGAGCACTTCGAGGAGTTTGCGGACATCCTCAAAATGCAGGCCGGTGGTGGGCTCGTCCAAGATATACAAAGTCTGGCCGGTGGACCGGCGGCTGAGTTCCTTGGCGAGTTTGACGCGTTGCGCTTCGCCGCCTGATAATGTCGTTGCCTGTTGCCCGACCTTGACATAGCCAAGCCCAACCTCCGCCAGCATCGCCATTTTGTCGCGGATTGGGGGGACGGCCTTGAACACCTCCACCGCGTCCTCCACCGTCATGTCGAGCACGTCGGCGATGGACAGGCCCTTCCATTTGACCTCGAGCGTTTCGCGGTTGTAGCGTTTGCCGTTGCATTCCTCGCACGTCACATAAACGTCGGGCAGGAAGTGCATTTCGATCTTGATTAGGCCATCGCCGCTGCATGTTTCGCAGCGGCCGCCCTTGACGTTGAAGCTGAAACGCCCCGGCTTATACCCGCGCGCGGCGCTTTCGGGCAGTTGGGCGAACCAGTCGCGGATGTTGGTGAACGCGCCGGTATAGGTCGCGGGGTTCGAGCGCGGGGTGCGGCCAATGGGGGATTGGTCGATGTCGATCACCTTGTCGCAATGTTCAAGGCCGGTGACCTTGTCATGCGCGCCCGCGATGACGCGCGCGCCATTTAAGGAGCGGGCCGCAGAGGCATAGAGCGTGTCGATGGTGAAGCTTGACTTGCCCGAACCCGATACGCCGGTGATGCAGGTGAATGTGCCCAGCGGGATGCTCGCGGTGACATTCTTGAGGTTGTTGGCGCGGGCGTTGTGGACGGTCAGCTTCTTCTTATTGCCCTTGCGCCGGGTCTTGGGCACCGCAATCTCGCGCGTGCCATTCAGATACGCGGCGGTCAGGCTGTCTTTCGACTTCAGGATTTGCTTCAACGTGCCTTCGGCCATGACGGAGCCGCCATGGACGCCCGCGCCTGGGCCAAGATCGACCACCCAGTCGGCGGTGCGGATCGCGTCTTCGTCATGCTCAACCACGATCACGGTGTTGCCCAAATCGCGCAGGCGGCGCAGCGTGGCGAGCAGGCGGTCATTGTCTTTCTGGTGCAAGCCGAT
>CAZCXQ010000157.1:0-5096 GCA_964502655.1 uncultured Sphingorhabdus sp. | reverse complement strand
GGTCAGGCTGCAACAGCGTGACAAATAAGGGTGCTGCGATGAAACCCGCGCATGGCCCACAGCTTCCGCATTCCATCCGCCGGTTCTTGCCACCTGGCCATGGCTCGTGTTACAAGGACGAGCTATTGATGTCTGAAACACCTTCTGGAGAAGGTTCACGCAGTGAAACAAGCCAATCATGACTTTGTCAACGAGTTGCCTGGCCCCATTTCCCGTGACCAAGCCACGACACCTCTACCGCCTTGAAAACCACATCGCCAACGCATCCTAAAAGGGGCTTAATTCAGTGCCATTCGGGTCAGGCTGCAACAGCGTGACAAATAAGGGTGCTGCGATGAAACCCGCGCATGGTCCGCAGCTTCCGCATTCCATCCGGGTAGTGTCCTAATTTGAAACGCGATTCTCAATAAGGCTGGAATCCCAAAGCGGGTTTTGTCGCGCCAAGTCCTTCGGTGGCAAAATGGACTTCTTCCCAGTTTCCAGTGAGAGAACTGAATGCATAGACAGTCATGTCCTCACTTCCAAGAAGTATGAAGTCGAGTAATGGTTTGATGGAGGCATGCCCAACAAAATTCTCCGCATCACGACGCCATAGGACAAATGGGTGCTCTGAAATCAGAGTGTAGCTGTTATCTTTCCCTATCCCGCCGATGTAGTAGTCTGCTTCAGTCATATTCAGTTTATTTGATTCTTCGGCTGGCAATCGCGATCTGGACGGCAGCACGCGGAGAAACAACAGGAGGCTGCTCTAGGAGGCTGATAAACTGCGTCTCGCCCTGGTCATCCCGGTAAGCCCAGGCAAAAGCTCTCTTGGCTTTCGGATGTCCGTGCAGATCGAAGGTTTCGACATCCCCATTCCAGACGGTTTGGCCGTCCATCTGTTCATGCACCTTGGAGGTGCCTGCATGCGAGCAAGGGCAGCCTTCCATTGCGGAGACTGCCCTTGTCAGGGTTTCTAATTCGGTGGGCGTCATTCGCCCACCCTTTCCACAAGTTCCGCCACCGTCCACTGGGAAGGCTCTACGCCTGCGGCCATTGCTGGCGTGCATCGCAGGGTTCCGTGGGTCTTGGCGAAATTGTAATATGCGTAGTGCAGAGCAATCGCCGCCTCGAAGTTCTCGCGCTTCTTGCTGAAAGCGTTCGTGAGACGGGAGAGGCGGCGGCAATGCATCCGCAGCGTGTGATTCTGTTTCTCCACGAAGCTGGTAGAAATCAGGTCCCAAGCTGGATTGCCCTGCACGACCGTTTTTTTAACCTTGAGGACTTCCGGTGGTGAATAGCGCCGCGCCTCTTCCAGAGAGGTGGAGGAGAAGGTTTTGATAAGTGACCCGTAGTCAACGTCGGATCCAAAGGCGCGCTCTACGGCGTCAACATAAGAGGAGAGAGAGTCACTGGAAATCTGGATGCGGTTACGCATGCGGGAGGCAAGGTCATCCATGAAGGTCATGGCCTCATACTTCTTGCGGGTGCCAACGTGGAAGGAAGGAACCAACTTCGTGTCAGCATCCAGGGCAATCCAGGTCCAAATATCGCCCATCTCGGGAGACAGTTTCTTTTCCTTCACGGTCTTCTGCTTGGCACCAATGAAGCCCCATATTTCGTCCACTTCGATGCGCTCGCAGGGAAGGTCTTGAAACTTCTCATCCATGATCTTGCGGCAGCCCTCACCAACGCGAACGCCAAGGCGCATGATGGTGTCACGATGCACGCCAGTCATGCGCTCAATAGAGCGGATGCTGTTACCCTCGCAGAGCATGGAAACTGCTGCGATCTTCTTTTCGGCGGGAAGGGTGTTGGCCATATTGTTTTGGTTGATGTTGACTTATTGTGCCACAATAATATACTCATGCAAATACTTTTTGTAGCACAAATATGAAAACGTCAAAAATGGGCCGTCCAAAACTCCCGAAAGGGGAAGCGAAAAACTTCACCATCCGCGCCCGTATGTCCCCCGATGAGTTCCGGCTTGTTGGCGAGGCGGTAAAGAAAGCCGGGGGAAATCTCTCACAATGGGCTCGGGATGTGCTGTTAGATCAAGCACAAGCCGCTGTCTCGGCGTCGAAATAGCGTGCAAAAGTCAACTGTCTTGTTGTAATACTGGCGAATTATTGCATTGTGTTCATATGAACATATAAATCATGACATTCGTATCATCTGTACAAATTCTCAGATCCATTTAAGATTCCAATTACATGCCACGCCGCGCAAAGAAGTCCGACAACAAACCAGAGCATGACCGTGAGGAAATCGCCCTGCGATTGGATGGCGCGCTCATTACGCCGGAGGAATTTCGCAAAGCTGTGGGCGCATTCGTTGATCTTCTATTGCAGATATCCGAAGACATTGCACAGGGCGGCAAAAAGCCGGTTTGGAGTATGTCCGTGCGTAAAGGAAGCAGTATTTTTGTCGCCCGGCCTGTGCCAGACACCGAAACAAAAAGAAGCGCTAAGGAGACTATAAAGTCTTTTCGCAGCGGAATAGCCCAGCTGGATCGCGGGATGCGTAACGTTCCTCATTTTAGCAACAAGGCGCTACAAGCCGCTTCTACCCTAGCTTCTCTGCGGGCAAGGCAGGGTATATCTGTGATTGAGATAACCTCGCCTAGCGGCAAGCCGGTGCCAGTGAGGGAAAAGATTGTTGATGTAGTATCCAGAACGATTGGAGTCCAAAAACAAGAATATGGCTCTATAGAGGGAAAGCTCCAAACCATCAGTGAGCGAGGAGGCTTCCAGTTCGTTGTATGGGATGCGTTGGCGGATAGGCCCATCAACTGCTTTATCCCTGAAAATAAGTTTCAAGAGGCTTATGCGGCTTTTAGAAAGCGTGTGAGCGTGTCCGGCATGGTGCAACATGATCGCGACGGGAAGCCGACTAGCATCAAGGTGGACAGCATTCGCGTGTTTCGTGAGTTATCTGAACTACCACCGATTGAGCACTATATCGGCATTTTAAAACGCGCATGAGCGAGCTTAGACGACAATACTGGGATTCTGGTGTTTTTTGCTCCATCCTGAACAAGGAGGAGGGACGATGGGAGATTGTGCGTGACCTACTCAAGGAGGCTCTTGCTGGCAGAATCGAAATCGTCACTTCAACTTTTGCTCTTGTCGAAGTTCTAAAGATTAGTGGCTCGATGCCAATCACTGAAGGTCAGGAAGAGGAGCTTCAGTCGTTTTTCGAGTATCCGTTCATCAAGCTTGTCATGGCAGATCGGGATGTCTGTGAGCGCGCCCGATATTATGTTTGGCGTCATGGAATGAAGTCAAAGGATGCTCTTCATATGGCAACGGCAGAGAAAGCTTCAAAGAAGGCTGCTATCCACGAGCTTTTTTCTTGGGATGGCGACTTCATAAAGCTCAATGACAAGACCCCTGTGGGCTTCCCGATCTCGAAGCCATACATGCGGCAAATGTTAATACAGTTCCCAGAAAGCGAGCCAACAGAAGCCGAAGCTAAAGAGGATGATACAGTCACGGGTTCCGAGAGCGTGGATATTCCTGCCTAGAGCGCCCTTCTTGAGACTGCCCGCCAAATTAGGACACTACCTCCATCCGCCGGTTCTTGCCACCTGGTCATGGCTTGTGTTAAAAGGACGAGCTATGGATATCTGAAACACCTTCTGGAGAAGGTTCACGCCGTGAACCAAGCCAATCATGATTTTGTCAACGAGTTGCACCCTGACCCCATTTCCCCCCGGTGGATTCTTACGTTCACGCAGGCCCGACTACTTGTTCGATTGGGGCGGGATTTACGATGTCAAACCCTTCCGCCCAAGTGCGGGTGCTTACGACAGCACTCGTCAATTCAGGGACATTCACGGGCAAACCGGGATTATGCCTGTGCCACTTTATTATCGTTTATGGTGACAGTTGACGCACTTCTAGCAGCTCGCGGCGATGTTCGCCAAGCATTGCGTCTCCCGGGTGGTCCGGTGGACTGGTCAGATCGCGAGCAATGGAGGCGGCTTGAGGTCCTTAGAGACTTGAGATTCGATGACTTTCGCGTGTCAGAGGTAGATGTCGGACTGAACTTTGTTTCGTGCCGATTTGCGGATTGTTCGTTTAAAGGTCTTCGGGTCGACAATCACTTCTGGGGTGCGGCGGACACTTGGGAGCGATGCGTTTTCGAAGAGTGCGACATGACGGGGATGATTGCCCCAATGAACTCCTTCCAAGGTTGTCGGTTCGACAGATTGATGCTTCGAAACTTCAAGCCGTATCAGACACTGTTCGCCGGAACGGAGTTTGCGAACTGCACGATTGAAGGGTTGAGGGCACAGACGATTAGGAACAGCCAGATGGTCAATTCCGACATAACTGGCTCCAGCGGCCAGCTTCTATTTCGTGAATGCAGCTTCGTGGCGGTCGACTTTCGACAGTGCTATTTTCAAGATGTTGCCTTCGAACGGTGTATCTGGGATAAGACGTCAGCTCATGATTGCAGCTTCGATGGCATCATCTCTGACACGACATGGTGGCAGGCCCAGCGATTAGACCCATTTACAGCGTTCTTGAGTAAGGCACTGGCATTAATCCGTCAGAAATGCGGTCCCGAGAGCGCTGTGCACAGGGAGTTCGAGAATTACGTAATCGACTACGGTGCAGGTCGGACTGCGGACCGTGACTTTTCTGCGTGTCTATACAACAACCGGGTTCCTTACGCCGAAACACAGAAAGTCATCAAGGAACTGCGAAAGCTCGTGGCCTTGCACCCGTTCTGAAACGCCACAAACTCCCGATTCGCCGCCTCCCGCCGCGCGTGGCTGAGCTGATAGGTAGTCGCCAAGGGTGGCGGCTACCATGTCGCAGCGGCCAACGCTAGCCAAGACTCCAGGAAAATCGTGTTTAGCGTGCACCGGCCTGACAAGGGGGTGCTGCGATGAAACCCACGCACGGCCTGCAGCCTCCGCATTCCATCCATGGCCATGGCTCGTGATCCAGGGCGAGCTTTTGATATCTGAATCACCTTCTGGAGGAGCCGCACGCCGTAAACCCATGCCAATCATGATTTTGCCAGCCCGTTGCAATCGCCCCGGTTCACGCGGGTGACGGACACCACGCTTGACATGGGGGCTCGACGCGTCTGTTTTCGGAGGA
>CAZCXQ010000156.1:0-5104 GCA_964502655.1 uncultured Sphingorhabdus sp. | reverse complement strand
ACGCGGCCCTGCGCGCCTTCGCGGGCTGCAGACAGAACCGCGCGGATTTCAACGGGGTGATGGCCATAATCGTCGATTATGGTCACGCCATCGACTTCGCCGACCTTGGTAAAGCGTCGTTTGACGCCGCCAAATTTGTCAAAGCCATGCGCGACCGCTTCATCGCTCATGCCCATTTCAAGGCCGACGGCGATGGCCGACAAAGCATTTTGCACATTATGCCGTCCGGGCATCGGCAAAACGACACCTTCTATCGTGCGTTGCGATCCGTCGCGGGCGCGGACAACGACATCGAAGCGATTGCCACCGGGGAACGGCGTAACATTTTCGCCGCGAATGTCGGCCTGCGCCGAAAAACCGTAAGTGATAATCCGGCGATCGCGGATCTTGGGCAAAATCGCCTGAACCTCTGGATGGTCGAGGCACATGATTGCCGCGCCATAAAATGGAACATTTTCCACAAATTCGACAAAGGCCCGCTTGATGGCATCAAAGTCGCCATAATGGTCAAGATGCTCTGGATCGATATTGGTGACAACCGCCAGCGTGCCATCAAGGCGCAGGAAGCTGCCGTCGCTTTCGTCGGCTTCGACAACCATCCAGTCACTCGCACCCAGACGCGCGTTTGAACCATAGCTGTTGATGATGCCACCGTTAATAACGGTGGGGTCAATGCCGCCATGGTCGAGCATCGCGGCAATCATGGACGTCGTCGTTGTCTTGCCATGCGTCCCTGCCACGGCAACGGTGTTCTTCAACCGCATCAGCTCGGCCAGCATTTCTGCGCGGCGCACTAGTGGAATGCGGCGTTCCAGCGCAGCATCGCGTTCGGGATTGCCTCTTTTAACTGCAGTCGACGTCACCACAACAGCGGCATCGCCAAGGTTATCGGCGCTATGCCCGATCATCACCTTGATCCCGCGCTTGCGCAGGCCATCGACAACATAGCTGTCGGCGATGTCGCTGCCCTGCACCTGATAGCCAAGATTGTGCATGACCTCGGCAATGCCCGACATGCCGATGCCGCCAATGCCGACAAAGTGGACGATGCCAATATCCGTTGGGACGCCCTTCATGATATGCTCTTTCGTGCGAGTGCGGGTGCGGCACCAAAGGATGCCGATGTGTCGGGCTTTGTGGTCAGACCATGCATGATGGGCGCGCGGCCAAAGGATTCCACAAGGTCGGCCAAATCGGAAACCGCGTTGGGACGGCCACAGCTTTTCGCCGCCTTTGCCGCATTTTCGAGCGCGCCGGGTTCAAGCGCAATTTTCTGTATTTGCTTGGCGAGCTCAACCGCGGTGAAGGCTGGCTGCGCAATCGCGCGCGCGCCGCCGGCTGCGACCATTTCTTTGACGTTATAGCTTTGGTGATCATCGGTCGCGCTTGGCAATGGCACCAAAATCGCTGGACGTCCGGCGCAGGTCAGTTCGGCCACCGTTGATGCACCCGCACGCGCGATGACCATATGCGCCCAGCCCAAACGTTCGGGCAGGTCAGGCAGATAGGTTGCAAGCTCTGCCGGAATGTCATGTGCGGCATATGCCTGACGGACCGTTTCAATATCTTCTTCGCGGCACTGCTGCGTGACCTGAAGACGGCGGCGCAAGTTCAGCGGCAGGCGCGCAAGACCATCGGGGACGATGTCGGACAATATGGTCGCGCCTTGGCTCCCCCCCGTCACAAGCACACGGAAAATGCCATCGGCCAAAAGCGGGGGATAGGCCTCATCACGCAGCGCCAAAACGTCTTCGCGTACAGGATTTCCAACCAGATGCACCTTGCTGACGTAACGCGGCGACAGGCGCAGCACGTCGGGATAGGCCGTCGCAATAGCGTTCACTTGCCGCGCGGTGAAGCGATTGACGCGGCCGAGCACGGCATTTTGTTCGTGAATGATCGTGGGAATTTTTTCGGCAAAAGCGCCCAACAAGGCGGGGAATGCCGGATATCCGCCAAAGCCGACAACAGCCGTTGGGTCAAAGCTGGCATAAAAGCGCCGCGCCATCGTGCGACCTTCCGCGATAGCCCGAATGCCGGGCAACCAGCTACGCGGGCTTTTGGTGAGACGACCTGCGGGTAAAATGTGCGTCTCGATCTTTTCGGGGCAGCCCGGAATTTTCGCACCGCGCGCGTCGGTGATCAAGGCAACATGATGGCCTCTATTCAAAAGCTCCTGCCCCAGCGCGAACGCAGGGATAAGATGCCCCCCTGTCCCGCCAGCGGCCAACACATAATGCCGAGAAATCGTCATGGCCGCTATCCCTTCACCATATACAGCGACCGGTCAAGATATGGGTTTCGCTTCGTCAGTGCGAGGATAAGACCACAGGTCATCGACAGCGCCAAAATGGACGATCCACCGTAACTGATAAAGGGCAAGGTCATGCCCTTTGACGGAAAGACGCCAAGGTTCACGGCCATGTTGATCATCGCCTGACCACAAAATTGCGCGCCAAGCCCAGTGACGGCCAGAACCACAAACTGGTCCTTTTCATCGAGCAGCCGAATGATGATGCGGACCAATATGGCGAAATACAAAATCGCGATCACCATGCACGCCAACAGACCGAATTCTTCCCCAATGACCGAGAAGATATAATCGGTATGCCCTTCAGGCAGCGAATATTTTTTGATGCCAAGGCCGGGGCCAAGACCAAAGAAGCCACCGTTGGTCAATGTCGCGAGCGCCATTTTGTCATGCGTCAGCCCTTCGGTTCCGAAAATCCATGCATCAATACGCTGCGTTGCAACCGGATAGAAATTATAGGCCAGCACGATGAACACCACGCCGCTGATGATTAACCCCCACAGCCGTGATGCTGGAACGCCCGAAACCATCATCAACGCAAACCATGTGCCCATGAACAAAATGGTCTGGCCAAGGTCAGGCTGCATCAACAAGAGGAAGCAGACGAAACCCGTCACGATGCTGCTTAAGACCAGCACCGGCAAGGATGGGTCTTTCAGCCGCCAGCTGATAATCCATGCCATTGCAACGGCGTAAAAGGGCTTCAGAAATTCGGACGGCTGAAGCCCCGCAAAACCCGCACCAATCCAGCGTTGCGACCCGTTCACCTCGCGGCCAATGATGGGCACGAGCGCCAGCAGCACGAAGAATATGCAAAAGCCAAAAACCCCAAAGCGGCGTGCCTGTTCGCGCGGATACATCGACACGAGAAGCATCAACGGCACCCCGACCATCACCCACATCAATTGCCGGTAAAAGAAATATAAAGACGACAATTGCGTTGTGGACGATGACAGGCGCTGCGCACCCGCAGGCGACCCCGCGGCAACCGCCAACAACCCGATCGCGATCAACACCATCATCAATGACAGCAGAACGCGGTCGAGTTCCCAGAACCATACGCCAAGCGGCGATCGGTCGCCGCGGCCAAGCCGGTTCGCAAAACCGATTTTGCCGGTCTTTGCCGCCAGCACCCAAGGAACTTCTTTACGTTCGCCGTTCATAGCGCCTCAACAATCGCCCGGAACGCGTCACCGCGCGCCTCAAAATCTTTGAACTGGTCGAACGATGCGCAAGCGGGCGACAGCATGATAACATCGCCTGGTTCGGCTTGGGCTGCAGCGGAACAGACCGCAGTGCCCATCATTTCGCTACGCTCGACCGGCATATGCGGTGACAGCAGTTCGTGAAACAATGGTCCGGCCTCACCAATGGTATAGGCTTTTACGACATGCCCAAAATTGGGAATGCACTCATCCAGATTATCTGATTTCGGCAGACCGCCGACAATCCAGTGAACGCGTGGATAGGCCGCGAGCGCGGGTGCGGTCGATGCGGCATTGGTGGCTTTGCTGTCGTTGACGAACAAGACGCCATTACGTTCGGCAACGACCTCCATCCGGTGTGCAAGCCCCTGAAATGTCGCCATTGCCGGACGCCATTGCGCCTCCGTCACACCAAGCGATTCCACAATCGCGATGGCGACGGCAATATTCTGCAGATTATGGGGCCCTTGCAACGACGGCCAATCCGCCTGCCCCGCGACCAACGCCGGGTCTGCCAGATGGACCAAATCCGCGCCGCGCCGCGCCAGCACATCGCGATAGACCTGCTCGGTATCAGCATCGCCTTTGCCAAAGACGGAATGTGTATTTCCGGTCTGCATGTCGAACAGCCGCGCCTTGGACGCGACATAGCCTGCATACCCATCATAGCGATCCAAATGATCGGACGACAGATTAATCAGCGCGGCCGCATCGCACGACAGGGAACGGGTAATGTCAATCTGGTAGCTGGAAAGTTCCAACACATATACGCCGCCTGCTGGCAACGGCGTCTGCGACAAAATTGGCAAACCAATGTTTCCGCCCATGCGAACGGGCAGCCCAGCGCTTTCCAACACATGATGGACCAAGGCCGTCGTCGTCGATTTCCCATTGGTGCCGGTAATGCCAACAACATGGTGCGGCGGCAGGCTTGCCCGCGCCATTGCGAATAATTCGATGTCGCCGATTAACGGCAGCCCTTCAGCCTTTGCCTTGTCCGCTATGGGATGGCGGTTGATGGGCACGCCGGGCGATACAACAATCGCATCATAGCCCGACAGATCCGCCAGCAACGGATCAGCAATATGTGCGATATCGGCAATTTTGGCGCGTGCGCCTTCGTCATTATCCCATGCAAGGATTTCGGCCCCGCCCGCAACAAGCGACCGCGCAGCCGCAAGGCCGGAGCGCGCAAGCCCCAGTATCGCAAACTTACGGTCTTTGAAGGCGGGTGTTGTAATCATCTGAGCTTGAGCGTTGATAGCCCTGCAAGCGCCAGCACGAAAGCGACAATCCAGAAACGGATAACAACGGTCGGTTCCGACCAGCCAAGCTGTTCAAAATGGTGGTGGATGGGTGCCATGCGGAAAATACGCTTTCCGGTGCGTTTGAACCAGAATACCTGAATGATGACCGACAGCGCCTCAACCACGAAAAGGCCGCCGATGATGGCGAGCACGAATTCATGGTGCGCGACAACCGCGATCGCGCCTAATGTGCCGCCCAGGGCAAGGCTGCCGGTATCGCCCATGAACACGGCAGCAGGCGGCGCGTTGAACCACAAGAACGCCAGACCAGCACCCACAAT
>CAZCXQ010000155.1:0-5110 GCA_964502655.1 uncultured Sphingorhabdus sp. | reverse complement strand
CATCACTGCGACCGGTCTGAACCTTGTCACGATGGGCAAGACGGCGATCAGCGTGGACGGTGAAGCCGTCAATTTTGGCGAGCATTTCAATTACAAGGGCGTGATGTTCAACGACATTCCGAACTTCGCCAGCGTCTTTGGCTACATCAACGCATCATGGACGCTAAAGACCGATATCGTTGCCGATTATGTCTGCCGCTTGCTATGGAAAATGGATGACAAAAACGCGCTTGTGGCAACCCCGCATCTTGATGATCCGGATATGCCCAAGCTGCCCTTTGTGACGGACTTTAGCTCAGGCTATTTCGCACGCAGTTTTGACAAGCTGCCCAAGAACGGGGACCGCCATCCATGGCGCGTGCTGCAAAATTACGCCGCTGAAAAGAAAATCCTGACCCAAGATCCTGTGGACGACGGCGTCATGGTCTTTTCGGCACCGCATTTCGCAGCCTCCCATAACGAAAATGCGGAAATGCTGATCGCAGCCGAGTAACTACCCGAAGGTGGGGACTATATCAGCCCTCCCTATTGCGAACCGTCGCGGCAACGCGGCGGGTTTCGATGGTGGCTTCTGGCGCGATGATATGTGTGCGGTTGCGAACCACCCAAATAAGTGAAGCGAGCCCGGCCAGTGCAGCAAATGCAACCGCCATCAGCGCGTAGCTGGTGTAGCGGTTCATATATTGCGTATGCGCCACAATTTCGGGCGCTTTGTCGGTGGTCGTGACATCCCAATATTCGATCATTGGCTTGTTGCGGTACCGGACCACGCGCACTTCGGATATAACCCATATTTTGCCATGCTGAGCAGCGAACGTCAGATAAGCCCCGGACCCTTGATGCTGTTGAATGGCCGGAGCCAGTCGTGGTGCATCCTTCAAAAGTTGCGACATTTCGGCAAACTGCACGCGGCTGTCGTCGATGAAACCCGGGGCGACATATTTTTCGGCCGCCTCTTGGTCTCCGCGCCGCACGGCCTCATAAAAAGGCTTAACAACTGCGGTGATTTCCTCGGGCAGCGGCGGATGTGCGTTGGTTGAGCGGTTGCATGCCGATAAGCCCAATGCTGCGATCAACATAACGAACAAAAGAAAAATACGTGACATTTCTGAATTATCTCCCGTTCCCCGCCTATTACCGCTATCGCAGCCATTATGCGTTATGACGATCTGATCCAACCTGACAACGGCCAACCGGCCACTCCAATCCACATAGTCGATAAAAATGGCTTTGCTGCATGGCTTGCTGCGCAACCTGACCCTGTCCGCACGGCTGTAAAAGCACAGAAGTTTGAAGGTAGCGTAAACGACAGTGCGATACTTCCCGGCGATAAGCCCGGGGAATGGTCTGTCGTCGCCGGTGTGGCGGATGCTTCCGCGCTTGGCGTTTGGAACCTGGCCAAGCTATCGGACATTCTGCCCGAGGGGAGCTATCGCTTGTTGGATGCTGACGCTGGTGAAGCGATGCTTGGGTGGGTGCTTGGTCAGTATAGATATCATGAATATCTCAGCGAGCCGAAAGTAACCGGCGCGCGCGTGCTGCTCGTGCGTGAACCCGGCAAGATCCACAATATCGTGCTTCAGGCGCGCGCCACGGCGCTGGTGCGCGATCTGGTCAACCGTCCGGCGGGTGACCTTGGTCCCGACGCGCTTGAGGCTGAGGCTAAGCGCATCGCCAAGGCGCACAAAGCAGATGTGACAGTGACGGCAGGCGAAGCGTTGGAAGCGGGCTTCCCGCTCATCCATGCTGTCGGCAAAGCAGCGGCGCGCGAACATGCCCCGCGGTTGATTGAGCTGGAATGGGGTGACCCACGCCACCCACGCATCGCGATTGTGGGCAAAGGCATAACGTTCGACAGCGGTGGTCTTGATATTAAACCGGCAAGCGGCATGCGGCTGATGAAGAAGGATATGGGCGGCGCTGCCCATGCGCTTGCGCTGGCGGAGCTTATCATGGCTGCGCATTTGCCCGTACGCTTGCATATGCTCGTCGCTGCTGCCGAAAACAGCATATCGGGCAATGCTATGCGGCCGGGCGATATCGTGAAAAGCCGCAAGGGCATTACGGTTGAAATCGACAATACCGATGCGGAAGGGCGCCTCGTGCTCGCCGACGCATTGACCAAAGCGGTTGAGAATACGCCCGAACTTATCATCGATTTCGCGACGCTGACCGGCGCGGCGCGCGTTGCCTTGGGGCCTGATTTGCCGGCAATGTTCAGCAATGATGATGCCGCAGCCGACGCGCTAATAGCAGCGTCAAAGGCGCAGGCGGACCCGCTGTGGCGGATGCCATTATGGTCACCTTATATGGAGCTTTTGGATAGCGATATCGCGGACATGACAAACAGCGGCGGGGCTTTTGCAGGCGCAGTAACGGCGGCGCTCTTTATGCGGAAATTCGTTCCTGATGATGTGCCGTGGGTGCATCTGGATACCTTTGCATGGCGACCGACGAATAAGCCTGGCCGGCCAAAGGGCGGCGAAGCCCTTGGATTGCGCGCCGTCTTCGGCTATCTGGCGGACAAATATCCGGCACGTTAGGGTGCCGAACATGTTACATTTTTGGGGGCGTAAGTAGTTGGCAGACGGACACATGGGGGCGGGGAAGCGGCCCATATATACATTAAGTGGGCACAGCCTTGTCGGAGACAAGCGCACAACGCCTATTCGCGGGGATCTGGCTGACATCAGTCTGGCCGGAAAACTGTTCGCGCCGCATTATGCCGTGCCGATGCTGCGCACGGGCATTGCGCCCGTGACCGAAATTCATGCTGAGGCGCACGCCACATCGATGCCCGTCAGCGCGTTAATGCATGGTGAGGAGTTCGCCGTGCTTGATGTCGCAGGCGAATGGGCGTGGGGCTATTGCCTGCACGACAATTATCTGGGCTATGTGCGCTTTGCCGAGCTTGGCGATGATTTTGACGCCACGCATATCGTCAGCGCGCCTGCGACATTGCTGGTTTCTGCACCATCGACAAAGGCGCAGGTGCTGGCGCGCTACCCCATGGGTGCGCAGTTGCTTTGCGGCAGCCTAAGCGAATGCGGCAACTATCTGGCGTGCGAAAACGGGTTTGTGCCATTGGCCCATTTGTCCGAAATCGGACGCGTTGCGGCATCACCCGCAGATTTGGCAGAGCAGTTGATTGGCACGCCCTATAGCTGGGGTGGACGCAGCGGAGATGCGATAGACTGCTCGGGCCTTGTGCAGTTGGTGTTCGGACTGAAGGGGCATATGCCCCCACGCGATGCCGATATGCAGCAGGCAGAATTTGGCGAAGAATTGGCCGAGGGCGACGCGTTGCAGCGCGGCGATCTGGTGTTCTTCCCCGGCCATGTTGGTATCATGGCCGATGCCGAAAACATCATCCACGCCAATGGCACCGCGATGGCGGTGAGCGTTGAACCGCTGGCAGATGCGGCGGCACGCTTTGCCGCGCATGATGCGGCGATTGTTGCGCGCAAGCGGGTGGTGTGTTGACCATTACTTTGGTCTTGGTCGGTACTGTAAGCCTGAGCAGCAGTTGCGCAGCAATTGCGTCTGTCGAAGGGTGCTTCAAGGTTTGCGCTGCCGCCGATACACACCCTTCGACCGGCGCGGTCGCTGCGCGCCCGCTGCTCAGGGCTACGGTCTTATTTGAGCGGGTGATTTGAGATGACAAAGAGTATCTTCATCGACGGCGCATCGGGCACCACCGGCCTTGAAATCGCGGACCGGCTCGCTGGCCGCGCGGAATTTACGCTCATCACGCTTGATGATGACAAACGCAAAGACCCCGCTGCAAAACGCGAGGCATTGAACGACGCCGACTTTGTCATTCTGTGCTTGCCCGACGATGCCGCAAAAGAGGCGGTGGCAATGACGACGTCAGGCCATACGCGCATCATCGACGCATCAACCGCGCATCGGGTGAATCCAAACTGGGCCTATGGTTTCCCTGAATATCGCACCGGGCAGCACGAACGCATTGCCAATGCGCGCCTTGTCAGCAACCCCGGTTGCTACCCCACCGGCTTTTTGGGGCTGGTCGCACCCTTGGTCGCTGCCGGATTGATCCCCGCAGACTGGCCCTACAGCGTCAACGCGGTGTCGGGCTATTCGGGCGGCGGGAAAGCATTGATTGAACGGTTCGAAGGCGGCGACGGCGCAGATATCGGCTTTCGCACCTATGGCCTTGATCTGAACCACAAGCATGTCGCCGAGATGCAGCAACATGCAGGGCTCGGTCTCGCGCCGATATTCTCACCCGCCGTGGTGCGCGCATTCCGTGGCATGGTGGTCGAAATACCGCTGCCCATCTCGGTCATGCCCGGCAGCGATGACCCTGACGAAATGCGCGCTGCGCTGGCTGAGCATTATGCCAATTCGCCCGTCGTCAAAGTGCACGAAGATGCGCCGCCAGCCGAACTGCTAATCCGCGCCGACCAAGAACCGTCCGACAGGCTTGATCTCTACGTCCTCGGCTCACCCGACGGCGCGCAAGTCCGCTTGCTGGCATTGCTCGACAATCTCGGCAAAGGCGCAAGCGGCGCGGCGGTGCAGAACCTGAACATCATGGCCGGATTGGACGAAACGATTGGGTTGCGGTTGTAAGCGCGACGATTGGATCTAACACCGCGTCACCCTGAGCTTGTTTCAGGGTCTTAATTTCAACAACGCGCAAAAAGTAAGATGCTGAAACGCGTTCAGCATGACGTGCTAGCGACCTCAATAAGGCGGCTGATGCCACCCCTTAGGGCTGCTCGTAAATATCTCGCAGCCGTCTTCGGTGATGCCGATGCTGTGTTCAAATTGCGCGCTTAACGAACGGTCGCGCGTGACGGCCGTCCAGCCATCGTCGAGGACTTTGCCTGCTGCCTTGCCGATGTTGATCATTGGCTCAATCGTGAAGATCATGCCCGGACGCAGCTCTGGCCCAGTGCCGGGGCGGCCGACATGGACGATTTCGGGGGCATCGTGGAATAATTGGCCAAGGCCATGGCCGCAGAAATCGCGGACGACGCCATAGCGGTGCTTTTCGGCATGGGTCTGGATCGCGTGGCCAATGTCGCCGACGCGGTTGCCGGGCTTGGCGGCTTCAATGCCGAGCATCAGGCATTCATAGGTC
>CAZCXQ010000154.1:0-5117 GCA_964502655.1 uncultured Sphingorhabdus sp. | reverse complement strand
CCCGGACGTCGAATATATATGGAGAGCTGCGTGCAACGCCGGTTGCGGGCGTCACGCTTATTGCAGGCGGTATATATGCCGATGGTTTCCGAAAGCAGGTTCAGATCGTTCCGTCTGCCACAACGGGTGCAGCGTCGTTCGACGCGTTTTCACCGAAATTTGGCGTCCTCTGGGAACCGTCCGAAGACGTCCAAATTTTTGCCAATTATAGCAAATCCACAGAATTCCCGACCTTCGTGGAGCTCGCACAAATTGCGGCCTTCTTTCCTGTAAAGGAACAAACAGCATGGACAGCTGAAATCGGGACACGCGGGAAACTGGGATGGGTAAGCTTCGATGTTGCCATGTACCGCGCCAACATAAAACGCGAAATGCTGCAATTTACGGTAGGGCGGGACATTCCCGCCACAACGTTCAACGCCGATAAAACACGGCATCAGGGCGTCGAGGCTGCGTTTAGTGCAGCGCCGACCGATTGGCTGCGCTTCCGGCAGATCTGGCAATATTCCGACTTCCGCTTTGTCGCCGATGCCCAATATGGCAACAACCGGCTGCCCGTGGTGCCAAAGCATGTCCTGCGGTCGGAGCTTCGACTTGGCAGCGACGATTTGCATATTGCCCCGAATGTCGAATGGGTGCCGCAGGGTGCATGGGCCGACTATCGAAACACGACACGCACGACAGGCTATACCCTGTTAGGCTTATCTGCCGGCGCGCGCGTTATGGCGGGGGTTGATCTATTTCTTGATGCGCGGAACCTGACCGGAGAGAAAGCCATTGGCGACGTGTCTGCCGCTATCCTTGCCTCCGCAACATCCGCCATTTACTATCCGGTTGAACGCCGTGCCATTTACGGCGGCGTCCGCGCGCGGTTTTAGGAGAGCAGAGATGGAAAATACGTCTTTCTACCGCACGATCTGGCGTTGGCATTTTTATGCTTCGCTTTTTGTCATGCCGCTGATCCTTGTGCTTGCGACAACAGGCGCAATCTATCTTTTCAAGCCGCAATTGGACCGTTGGGAAGAGCGCGCATTTACGAACCTGCCGACTGAAAATGCGGTGTCGCCCAATGCGCAGTTAGCCGCTGTTATGGCGGCCAATCCGGGTGCGCAGTTCCAAAGCTATCGCTTGCCCGAACATGCAGGCGACGCCGCGATGATACATATCGGCCTCGCCGACGGCCAATCGATGCGCGACGTCTATGTGTCACCGCAGGGTAAAGTGTTGGGCAGCATAGATCCGGAAAGCCGGATATCGGCCACGGTGTCGCGGATACATGGGTCGCTGCTGATCGGCAAAATGGGTGATTGGATTGTTGAACTGGCGGCATGCTGGGCGATCGTCATGATCCTGACCGGTCTGTATATGTGGTGGCCGCGCGGGCAGCGCTTTGCCGGTGTCGTGTGGCCCCGGTTGGGGAAGGGCAATCGCGTGTTCCTGCGCGATCTGCATGCGGTCACTGGCTTCTGGGTTTCAGGGCTGGCGCTTGTTTTGCTGACCACAGGACTGCCTTGGGCGAGCGTCTGGGGCGATGCTTTCCGGCTGGCTCGGACTGAGCTGGGCTTGGTGCAAGGCGCGCAAGACTGGAAAACGGGCAGTGCCGCACCGCATGCCGAGCATGATCATGATGCGATGATGAAAATGCAGGCTGCCGGCATATCGCTGGTTGGCTTGGCGGACATGGTCGCCAAAGCGAAAGCCGAACGGCTGCCGCATCCGGCGTTGGTGAAGCCGCCGGGCGCGCCTGAGCGTTTCGGCCCGCCTACGCCGATGGCTTGGACCGTTAAGTCGGAGGCGCAGAACCGGCCATTGAACCGCGAGATCACATTTGATGTTGCAACCGGCAAGGAGATGTCGCGGAGAGGCTTTGCCGACAAGCATGTCATTGATCGGGCGGTCAATTATGGAATTGCATGGCATGAGGGCCAGCTTTTTGGCTGGTTCAATCAGTTGGTCGGGGTGCTCACTGCGCTTGGTCTGATCACATTGGTTGTGTCGGGTTTCCTGATGTGGCGACGGCGCAAGCCCGATGACGCGCTTGGCGCGCCGCCCGTTGCCGTGGTGCCGCCCAAAATGCGCGGGGTTGCGGTGATCATCGGCGTCATGGCGTTGATCTTGCCTTTGCTTGCGGCATCACTGTTCGCGCTGTGGCTGTTCGACCGGCTGCTGCTGCCCCGCTTGCCTGCATTTGCGATGTGGCTTGGGTTGCGTCCGGCTCAGCCGGCGTAACGCGCTGCCGTCTCGCGGATCAACGAAATCATATTGGGAATGCCCTGTGTCCGGTTCGAACTTAACTGATTTTTGAGGTCGAACGGCGCAAGGGCGTTCTCGATATCGGTCTTCAGAATTTCGGCGGCGTTTTTATGCTCAACCGTTTTCAGGACCAGTGCGATGATGCCTTTGGTAATCGCGGCGTTGCTGTCGGCCAGAAATGTGAGTTCGCCATCTGCGGTCACGGGATAGACCCACACGCTTGCGGAACATCCCCGAACCAGCGTCGCATCGGTTTTTAACGCGGCGGGCATTTCGGGCAATTCGCGGCCGAGGTCGATCAGCAACCGATAGCGGTCATCGGCCTCAAGAAATTCATATTCTTCGGTAATGTCGGCAAATGTTGTCATGCGCTGCGCATATGGCCGCGTTGCTTAGATATCAATCCCTGCCGCAATCGCTTCGAGCCTTTTTACGCGCTCTTTCAAATCGGCGACTTCAATACGCGACGTGGCCGAGGGCACGGGTGCATCATTGCCGTGCCGCATGGTTTCCAGCTCGGCATGCTTAAGCGCAATCCAGTCGCGCCAGCCACGCAGGCTTAGTGACGACACGATGCCGACACACAGCACCGCAAAGGCGCCGATGATGATGTAGAAGTTGGGATCCTGTTGCATGGTCCTTCCTTTCCGTCCGCGCGCCGTTACCGGCTGCGCAGTTCCTCAATCTGACGGTTGATATCACTCATATTATTGTTGTCTGTCGCGATGCGTTCCAAAACCTGAATGCGTTCCTTCAAGGCACGAATTTCGTCCTGCATCTGCTGCGTATCCGCATTGTTCAAAAGACGGTGGGTTTTCGTGCCCATGAAGTTTTCGTCTTCAACGATCCCGTGTTTTGCCTTTTGCTTCGTCTGGATAACCCTGCCGATCGTGATGATGGCAATGATTGCGACGACCATTTGAAACGGATCCATTACTTTCTCCTCAGATAAGGTCGCGTTGTGGCGTCACCGTCTTTGGTGGCAAACTGCGGAGCTCTTCAATTTCTTTGGCCAGGCTGTAGCCCTGATCCGTGATGATCCGCTCAAGAACCGCGACGCGCTCTTCCAACCGGCCTTTGTCCGCGGCATATTGCGCAGCTTTTTCGGCGATGTTGTTCGCGTTCAACTCCATCTGGCGTTCTTTTAACTTCAGCCACGGGCGAACAATCGCACCCGAAAATATCGCGAGCAGACCGCAACTGATGCCGAGAATGGGGATAAGTAGTGGGTTGATATCCATTGTTTGCCCCTCAGTTTGAAGGCCCGCGAAGGGCCTCTATTTCAGATGTTAATCGGTGACTGTCATCGACAACGATTTTTTCGACATTGGCGAGGCGGTCCTTGATTGAGCCGATTTCTGCGCGCAGCTGCGCATTTTCTTGGCTCAACAGCTTTACGCGTTCGACGGCTTCCTGATCTGTCTTGGGGTATAATTTCTGGCCCCATGCACCATCAAGCGGATATCCATTTTTGATCCGCATCCAAGTTGTAACCACCCAGCCGGTCACGCCCACAACGGAGATAATAGTGATCGGCATTGCCAGTCGCATCAAGCCTTCAACTAAAGTCGGATCCATCCTTTTCCCTCCAATGTGCTTAGCGTAGTTTTTCGATTTCTTCTGAAAGGCGACCGGCCTTATCCGTGACGATCCGTTCCAAGACGGCGACCCGTTCTTCCAGATGACCAATCTTTCCATTCAGCGTTTCATTTTCATTGCTGAGCAGCATGATTTTGCGGTCGGCATCAGCATCAATACGTGTTGATTTTCCGCCCCATTCGTCTTCCAATGGATAGCCATGTTTGGCGCGGATCCAGTTGCCTATGAGCCAACCGACTGTCATCACGACCACTATCGCAATGACGAAATTTGGTCCTGAAAAGCTCATTTGAATTCTTTCCATGGCAGGCGGCGTGTGACGGGCCGGATGGGGTTGTCGCGAAAATCAACGCTCCAGTTGCGGCGATCCGCGTTGCGTTTCTTCTGCGCGAAGTGGCGATATGCAAACCACCCAATCAGTCCGAGAATGATAAGCGTGAACATGAACATTCCTTCCAATCTGTCGCCGTTTATCGAAGGCTTTCGATTTCGTCCGCCAGCTGCTTGTTGTTGCTGACATAATAGGTTTCCATTTCGGCCAGCCGGCGGTCGATTTCGCGGAAGCGCGAACGAATGTCGCGTGTTGTGCGGGCAGGTGACTGGCGCACGCCTTGCCAGAATTTCTGGTCTTGGCGGTCATCGGTATACAGATGCACTGGCTTCGGGTTGGCCATCCACGCGGTGATGACATAGGCAATCAGCGTCCACGGAAAACCGCCCATCAGGGTGAGCATCACCGCGCCAAGCCGTACCCAGAGAACGTCCACACCGGTATAGTCGGCAATCCCGGCGCAAACGCCTTTCCATTTCGCATTCATCTTATCGAGATAGAATTTGGTATGTGTACCAGCCATTTTAGCGGTTCCTTTCCAGCCTGCGGACATTTTCGGGGTCGAAATCTTTTGTTTCATGATCGATGCGACGTGGCTGCCATTCCGGATTTTCCTGGGCGACCAGACGCTCAACGGTATCGAGGCGATCTTCAAGACGACGGGCAAGTTCGTTCATGTCGCCGAGCATCCGCTCGTCATCATTGGTGAGCGTTGCCGCGGTTTTCCAGCGTGTGACATAATGCAGGATGATCCAAGGCAAGCCAATAAACAGTATGCCGCAAACGAAAATGGGGACGACAGTATCTTCCATTGGATCAACCTTCTTTCTTTGCGTCTTGTTTCATGGCTTTTTTCATCGCTTCCAGCTCGGCATCGACAACGTCGAAGGACTCAAGCGCGGCGATTTCGTCGCCCAAGGTGCGTGGCGCGTCC